>NZ_PNDF01000190.1:0-201 GCF_005887195.1 Pseudoalteromonas sp. S1650
GAATGAGAAAAGAATGAGGAAACCAAAAGATCATTTTTTTACTTCCTCTAAAGCGTAGCGCCTCTTAGCCTCTTTGTACGATTAGTTCTCGTGAATGTAGGCGTGAAATTTATTTCACGCGAAAGTAATTGCACAAAGAGGAGAGAATGAGGAAAGAATGAGGAAACCAAAAGATCATTTTTTTACTTCCTCTAAAGCGAA
>NZ_PNDF01000191.1:0-250 GCF_005887195.1 Pseudoalteromonas sp. S1650
AAATGAAAACTAACACTTGCACTTACCAATAGCACTAACCAAGGCATGCCAAGACTAAGAATTGCTAATCCAACCACGCCATTGACGACTAAGCTCAGCCATAAAAAAGAATTTTGAGTAACACAAAAGGCACAAATAAATGCAATAAGAACGCAACCCGCTAAAAACACTGGCACCACATCGCTCCTTAAATTTGCAAGGCTAAAACTACTTTCTAAGCTGGCAATCACAGACAATTAATAAAAAATCG
>NZ_PNDF01000192.1:0-362 GCF_005887195.1 Pseudoalteromonas sp. S1650
TTAAATGCACTTCATTGGATTCTGGTAGATAAGTACACAAAACCTTTCCTAAACGGAAATCTGGGTGAGTTTGTTAAGAAAACGGTTTTCGATGTTTCTCTATCTTCTGACTTCAGGATCGAAGAGATTGAAATAGATAAAGATCACATTCATATGCTGATTACAATCGGCACTCGATATTCTGTAGGCCAGTACGCAAGGAGGATCAAACAAGCGACAACTACTAAAATCTGGAAATCATTTCCTTACCTCAAAAACCAATTTTAGAAAGAGAAAACAATTTGGTCGGATGGATACTGTGTGTGTTCTCTAGGAATGACTAGTGCAGAGATAATACAAAAATATTTTCAGGAGCAGGGGTG
>NZ_PNDF01000193.1:0-227 GCF_005887195.1 Pseudoalteromonas sp. S1650
GGGGGGGGGGGGGGGGGGGGGGGGGGGGGGGGGGGGGGGCGGGGGGGGGGGGGGGGGGGTTGGGGTGGGGTGGGGGGTGGGGTGGTGGGGGGGTTGGGGGGGGGGTGGGGGGGGGGGGTGGGGGGGGGTGGGTGGGGGGGGGGGTGGGTGGGGGGTTGTGGGTGGGGGGCGGGGGGGGGGGGGGGGGGGTGGGGGGCGGGGGGGCGGGGGGGGGTCGGGGGGTGGGC
>NZ_PNDF01000194.1:0-470 GCF_005887195.1 Pseudoalteromonas sp. S1650
TCAGCTATCAGCTATCAGCTTCGATCTTATGCATAAGAGATGTCAACATTTTTGATAGCTCTTCCGTTTCACTCACCCAAGCTCTACCTATGGCGGCATCGATATATTTAATCTCAATTCCGATATAAATTTGCGTTCGTGTTTCTGCTATTGACGATCTTGATATATCTAAAAAACGTACCCGCTCTTTTTTGCTGACTCTCACCATACCTTCTGCGATGTTACTCGGTATTGATAAACCAGAACGTGTGAGCTGATTGCGAAAGCCAAAATCATTCAGATCAGTCGTTTCTTTGTAGATGTCAGCACTTAATCTTGCTGAACGCTTCCATACCTCTAATTTTTCAAAATTCATACTTGCATCCTTTTAAGTATAAAAACTTTATATAGGCACGAATTTTTCAGAATGCAAATTTCAAACTGACGGCTGACGGCTGACGGCTGACGGCTGACGGCTGACGGCTGACGGC
>NZ_PNDF01000195.1:0-250 GCF_005887195.1 Pseudoalteromonas sp. S1650
CCAACTCAGCACGGGAGATTAGACGCTCGGTATGAACCCAGTTGTGACCTCAGTAGCTGTTGAAGCAGCATTTGAATTAGAAAACGACTGGCGCATCGAAAACCGCTTAAGAACGTCATCAGGAAGCGGTAACGTTATTTCTCTTATTCCCGCTGAAGTTGCAAGTGCAAGCTCTATTGCTTCGAGGATTGCTGGTTATGGTGCATCGCTTGTTTTTGCAAATGGGGGGTCAGCAGGCGAAGCCTAGGGC
>NZ_PNDF01000196.1:0-264 GCF_005887195.1 Pseudoalteromonas sp. S1650
AAGACCAGCCAAGAGTGTTTGATAAAGACGTGTTTAGTACGAAAACTATGATGCTCGCTGACTATGTAACCGAAATCGAAGATCAGCTTAACAGCATGCCGCCAGCTCAGCATCGCCATGCTTATCAATAAGCGCTTGAGCGTATTGCCATTCAAGTCGAAGCGGTATTCAATGTAATCAAATCAACCCCGGTATGGGCTAAAGAAAAAAAATACAGCTTTAAGCCGATAGCTAAGCCACATGTTTATAATCAAGCAGTTAAAA
>NZ_PNDF01000197.1:0-273 GCF_005887195.1 Pseudoalteromonas sp. S1650
ATCGTGAAAAAAGTTGATCAACAAACTCGCGAAAAAGTAGGTATTAATGCCCTACTTCGCTCGATTGATGAATAATAAAGCGGAGCTTTAAGCTGTCAGCTATAAGCTATAAGCTATAAGCTATAAGTTTAAAAGTTCAAGAAGCGCGATGCTATCTAGTTTCGCGCTTTTTTGTTTTCTGTAATGCACTGAGTTTTAGCTATGTTTGATGAGGTATACCCGCAAATAGGTGTTAGTATAAAAAACAAACAAAAAATATTAGTGAAAATGGTT
>NZ_PNDF01000198.1:0-355 GCF_005887195.1 Pseudoalteromonas sp. S1650
CACCTTCCAGTTGTAACTGCTTATTCTGAACAGCGGTAAAGCAGTTTAGCACCTGTGGGGTAATAGTATAAAATCCGCTTACAGTGACTTTTTCGCCAATTTTATCTGCATATTCAATACTGAAAGCTTCGAGTAAAATAACGCTAATCATACTCTCAAAAAACAGATTAATTGTTTGGTGTTCTTGATGTAACGCGTTAAGTACTTGAGCAATATGATTTAACTATTCGCGATTTCCACCATGTTCAAGGAAAATGGCTACGCCATCACGTGTGCTTATGCGTGCGGTGTGAAAGTCTATATGTACACCCAGACATTCCTCAAGCCTACCCTAGTAATACTGAGCTTGTGGCGC
>NZ_PNDF01000002.1:0-20443 GCF_005887195.1 Pseudoalteromonas sp. S1650
AAGTGGACGACTAGGCACCCGAAAGACTAGCCGAGTCAAAAGCTCGACTAGCGGTGTCCAACGAAGCGTCAAAAAAGAAAGGTTAGTAGCTTAGGCTATTATCTTGGAAGCTCGATGCCTTTAGGCGCGAGTAGTTCACATCAAGTTATCACTCTAAGTGTTTTGTTCTAATTCAAATTGGAGCTTTCATGGAATTGCGTATATTATTTACGTGTTAACTGATTTCATTATGTAAACTTTATGTGTGTAAGTTACATTTCTTCGACGATTTCTATAGTTAGTTGTAAGGGGGTGGGGGTTGGATAATTACGATAAAATTCTACTTAGCTCCAATTTAATCCGCCGCCACGCATCAATGAAGGTTGATTACAGTTGCCCGGTGCAAGTGTTTATGTGGCAAGTTTTGCAAGATTCACTTGAAACTTTGAATGTCAGTCGTATTTCTGTTTGGTTGTTAAATTCGGATCCAGAAATAAACATTTTAGAGTGTGTTGCAAATACAGATTGGGGAGTTAATGATACCCCTAAAGACCTACCATATTTAACTAAGAGTGATTACCCGCGCTATTTTGAAGCAATAGAGTTCGGTGCCCCAATGATAGCTGATAATGCGCATACTGATCATAGAACAATAGACTTCACTTATACTTACTTAAAAACAGAAAATACCAAGTCGATGCTTGATACAATTATTTTTAGTGAAGGTATTCCTATCGGGGTAGTCTGTTTTGAACAAAAAGTCAATTTCAGAGAGTGGAATAGGGATGAAGTTTATTTTGCTGAGTTGATTGCTGATTGTTGTACTTATCGATTCATGGCCAAAAAACAAGCTAAGCTAGAAGATAAGCTTGTTAATTTAGTATTTTATGATGATTTAACAGGTGTTTATAATCGTCGGTATTTTTTTGATGTTATTGAAAAAACTATAAGCCTCCACGTACAAAAAAGTTTGCCTTTGGCTATTGGTTTTATTGATTTCGATAATTTTAAATCAATAAATGACACATACGGTCACCAAGCAGGTGATGAAGTATTAAAGGGGTTTTCAAAGATAGCTCAGACTTTCCTTAGGCGTGAGGATTTAATCTTTCGCTTTGGAGGCGAAGAGTTCGTTATTGTGTTTCAAGGTGTGAATGTTATAGATGCTAAGAATGCTTTAGTTAGGCTGCAAAGTGGAGTTAAAACTATGTTTATTAACCATGGTAATAAAGCGTTGAATTTTACATTTAGTGCCGGTGTGGTTGAGCTACATAAAAAATTGCCCATTAAAGATGTGATAAAGCAAGCTGATAAACTGCTATATAAAGCGAAAAAAGAAGGGAAAAGCCGTATTGAGTACTAGGTAAAATACGCTACCTACTCATTAAAATCACGTTCCAAACTAATGTTCAAAAGGGTAGTGTTATTGGCTGCTTAAGATTTAGACGGTAATAAAAAACTTTCCAGCTTTTGTGAAGATAATGGCTTCGAATAGCTATAACCTTGAAGCATGTCGACATTTTTAGACTTGCAGTATTCAACATGCTGCGTTGTTTCTACTCCCTCAGCAATAACCAAAAGATCTAGTTTATGCGCAACATCCACAATAGCTTCAAATATGGCACTATCATTATTTCTGTATGGTGCATTGTCTACGAACGACTTATCGATCTTTAACGTGTTAACTGGGAGTTTATTTAAGTAACTTAAAGATGAATAGCCAGTCCCAAAATCATCAATAGCAATGTCTACGCCTTGTACTTGAAGTAATGATAAGTTTTTTAGAAGTTCATCATCAGCTTCAATTAAGGCATGCTCTGTTAGCTCTAGTCCAATATCTGATGGGATAAGTTCATATATTTCAAGTAATTCAGAAAGCTGTGAAAAGAACTCCTTTTGGAGCAATTGCTTTCCTGAAATATTAATCAACATACGAACATCATTTATACCATTAGAACGCCATTTTTTTAGTTCTTTGAGGGCCATATGAAATATTAAGTTACCAATTGGGATCATGAGGCCGACTTTTTCAGCAATGGGGATAAATGTATTAGGAGTAGTATTGTTTTTATTTGCTTTAGAATCCCAACGCAATAGTGCCTCACAAGCAACTATTTTTTCAGATTTAGCACAGTAGATGGGTTGATATACAAGGTGAAACTCTTCATGTATTAGTGACTCTCTGAGGTACTGTGATATCTCAATCTGAAAATGCGATCTATCGCTCATCGCTTTGTTATAAATCCTAAACTGACTACGTCCATTTTTCTTGGCGTCGTACATTGCAGTTTCAGCGCACTGTAATAAAGTTCTTACTGACTTTCCATCATTTGGAAAACGACAGATCCCGACACTAATTGAAGTAAAAATCAGTTGGTCATGCAGTTTTAAAGGTGAATTAAATGAATCAATCAAAAGCTGAGTGAATTTTTCATGATTTGATGAGGGCTCCGAACTCAAAATAACTATGAATTCATCAGCGCTAAAGCGAGCTATGTAGTCAGTTTTTTCTAATGGGGTAGAGAGGCGTTCAGAAACTTTAAGGAGGAATTCATCACCCGATTCATAGCCGAAAACATCATTCACACCTTTGAATCGATCTATATCGATAAATAGTAGAGAAAAGTCCTTTATACTGCTTGTTATAAGCTCATTAATAACTAACTCGATGGAATGACGATTCAAACAGTTAGTTATTGGATCATAAGACACCATTTTTTCCAAAGCTTTACGAACAGATACTTGCTCAGAAATATCAATATCTAAACAAAACATTTCAAACTCATCTCTCCTAGTTTTTAATAAAACATGAGATGAAAAAACAGGCACCGGCTGACCCTTAATATTTTGTAAAGTTAATTCGGATGATGGAATGGGAATGTTGTGTTCAAGCCAATTTTTATGTGCTTCAATGACATCCTTTTTCATTGAAGGAGGGATGATTAAATCTTCTAGCTTTTTTCCTAAAGCTTCTGTTTGAGTGTACCCATATAGAAAGGTACTTGCTTTATTCCAATAAATTACTTCACGATGTCGATTGTAGCCTTGAACAGCTACTTTTGAGAGTGATTCAATGAGCTCTAAGAAGCGAACGTCAGGCAAGTTTGTTGAAGGACTGAAGGTTGAGTTAGTTTCAAAGTTGTTCTCTTTCATTACTGCTATTAGTGCACCTTAGCATCATACTAAAATAAGCCTAGGAAAGAGTTCTTTTTCAGTCAAGTTTCCATTTGGTATGTATTTCTGATGCATGATCTAAGGATATTAGCAAAACGCTTAAGAACCTCGTCACCAGCTTTATGACCTAGAGTATGGTTTATTTTCTTAAAGTTATTTAGATCTATAAAAAGTAATTGGGCTGCTCTGTTAAGTCGGTTACCTAATTTTTGAAATTGAATAAAGGCCTCTTCAAAGCCTCGTCTATTATGTATCTTAGTTAAGGGATCTAATCGACTTTCTATTTTTAATTCACTCTCTCTATAAAGGTGTGCCAAATCACTGCTGATCACATCTCTTAATACTTCAAGCATCTCAAGAAAAGGTTGCTTGTAATTAGTCGGCGACGTATCCATAACACATAAAGTACCGAAGCACTTACCATCAGGCCAATGGATAGGATAGCCCAAGTACGATATGTAATTATCTTCTATTACTTCTGGGTTATTATCCCATTCATTAGTTTTTGAGGCATCTTTGACGTAGAGCGGCGAGTTACTTCTAACTACTTTATGGCAATAAACATTAGTTTCAATACTTGCAGAGCCACCTAGGGAATAATGGGTCGTAGGTAACTCTGAAGCAACTAGAACTTCAATGCCTTTGTTGGATGCTTGATTTATAAATGCCACTGGCGAGTTGAACAACGCTGCAATTGAATTAACGAGCCTTTGCCAACGTTCCCACTCAATATCTTTAAGTGCCAAATCGTGAAGTGATGTGTAAGGATATCCAGCCATTCGAACTCCAGAGCGACTAATCACAATGAAGTATAGTACATAAGTTCTAAAAATATGGTAACGCCATGTGTAATTAATAGGTGCACTTGTTGCTCTTCATGACTTATTGATTACGATATTATACCTATGTAATTTCTGACCTTACGTTAGCTCAATAAGAAAGGTTCACTCTTTTCATCACAAAATTTGTACTATATTATGTCAAGAGGCTGTATCTTAATTAGGGCTGGCGTTCCAATTTAAACTACCAAAATACTTTAATTTGGACTTTAGTAATAACTACAGTTTAGCAAGTACTGCATAATGGGTCTGAACATGGAAGAAGAAACGGTACCTCGTAAATTCAAGATCGGCATGTCTATTTTCAATACTGCTATTATTCTAGGCTGCCTTGGTTGTCTCTTGTACTCGGGAGCTATAATAATTGAAAATTACTTTTAATTTACTTTGCTTTCGCAGTAGGGATATCTGAGAGTTTAGTCGTGTAATTTAGCGGTGCTAAATCGTCTTTAGGTCTCCAAGATTTAGAGAGTCCTTCACTTGCAAGTTTCAATGTACTTCGTCCAAATTTTTTATTTATCTCATCAATCACTAACGTTTTTGAGCTAATATTCAGTGGTAAAGTCTCCGATAAAAGCTCAAGTTGTTGCATATCATCTTGTAATGAAAGTTCATCAAAAATAACACCGGCTTTTTTGTAATTGAACCCCTTCTTAAAAATAGCTTTTAATGCAAAGCTTGCATAAGACACCAGTGTAGATGTATCCGCTGTGGGGTAGGGTAGTTTTATTGATTGTGACTTATGATACTGCGGCTCTGCCTGTCTAAATGAATCTGTGTGGATGAATACTGTTATTGCTGATGTATAAGATTTAAATCGACGAAGCTTAAACGCTGCTTTTGTTGTATGTGCTGTAACAGCTTCAGAAAGCTCCGTAAGCTCAATCACCGGTTTTCCCATACTCTGAGATACGCAAATTCTATCGCGAGAGTCGTTAATATCTTTCAATTCTACCGCAGGTTTTCCTCGTAACTCTTCCACAGTACGGGCAAGAACAACTGTGAACGTCTTTTTGATCCAACTAATGTCGGCATTTTTAAGGTCATATCCCGTATAGATACCAAATTTATTTAGCTTTTTAGTTGTTTTGCTTCCAACCCCCCAAATATCCTCTACAGGAGTATGTTTGAGAGCCCAATCAATTTTGTATTGTGAATCTAATACAACCACACCATTGGTGTGTTCTTTCCACTCTTTCTTTTTGGCGCAGTGACTTCCAAGTTTCGCTAGTGTCATTGTCTGAGATATACCCAAACCACAACTAATACCTAAGTTCCTCTTAAGTGTCCTCTGTATGGTGTGTGCGTAGTCTTTTATATCTTTTGTAAAGTTTATATCGATGCGCCCAAAGCATTCATCAACAGAGTATCGTATTGTATCGAATAGGAAGTACTCTAACTCGGTATGAAAACGGTTACTCAAATCACCAAACAGCGTGAAATTACTCCCCCATAAGTGGCCACCATGCGCAGCCACCAGCTGCTTAACTTTAAATGCAGGCTCTCCCATTTTGATACCTAAATCTTTGATAGCTTGATTTCGAGCTACTACGTTACCCTGGTTCGAACTGAGTACTCCAAGAGGGGTTTTATCAAAGTCGTATTGGGGGTTAAAGAGTTGGCAAAACGAAACGTAAGCAGCATTGATGTCGCAAAGAACCCACATAATTAGAATACCTTGATTAAACCAGTGACAACGCCCCAGACTACATGGGTATCCCAGTCATTGTATTCATCGATATCAATTTCAATTGGCTCGAAGTCGGGGTTTTTACTAATAAAAACGGCTTTGTTGTTTTTTAATTGTAGTTCTTTCACAACAAATTCGTTGTCTAATGTAGCTAATACGATTCGTCCAGTTTTAATTGTTACTGACCTATCTACAACTATTATCGAGCCGTCAGTAATGTCTGGGGACATGCTGTTGCCTGACACCCTGAATAGGAATGTACTACTAGGGCGCTTAATTAGGAGCTCATCTAAACTGATTGAGTCGGATAGGTGATCTTCGCATGGATTGGGGAAACCTGCAGCAACTGAAAAGTCTGCAATAGGTAGCTTTGTGGTTGAAGGGGTAAGTTTGCTAAGCATAATCACAAAATACTGTACAAATAAACAGTAATTTTAGATGTGAATATTCCACATTACAACCAAGAAGTTTCTTTTAGGCTCGCGGTCTATGTGATTTCATCAATTATTAGTTAAATTTAAACCTTTTTCCCAGAATCAGGCGCGATTTAATGCATATGATAGCTTTGGCAAAAATATATGAGCTGGAGTAACTATGGATTTATGTTCAATTTCTGCGGAAGACGATGATAAAGCTGTTTTCTTCAATGGGGTTTTGATTGCATACTATAATGCAGCAACTGATGAGCCAAACGTGTTATCTTTTGTTGAAAGTGTTGCTGATAATTTGAGTAGCGCTTCTGGTGCCAATATTAAAAAGGCGAAAATAGACAAAGCTCCTGACTTTGTTCATTGGGAGCAGAGCAAACAAGTAGAGAATATACTTTGGCCCAATGAAACAGCTAAACCTCCTATTTCTGATTTTTTCTCTCCAATTGAGCTGAATTCTCAACCATAAACATTCATAACAGTTTATCGCTTGACCGCTAAATTTTGCCTTCGCAGGTGCGGTCAAGCGCTCCTCTTAAAAAATCATGTAGTATAAATTTTTATTACTGTATTTGAGAGAGATTTCACGTCTACACGCTAACGACTAGGAAGCAAGATCAGACTAATCATATTTTGCACTTTTAACGATCCGCCTGTAGTTGAACCCAATTATAAAAGTGCTTTTACTCCAGTGTTAATTCCGAAACCGCCTAACGTTAAAAATAAAAACAAACAACTTCCCAAAAGTAGGGGTCTTATTCCAGCTTGACGAATTGCCCCAATGTGAGTTCGTAGTCCCAATGCCACCATGGCGATAGTGAGTAATATATCATCAAACCACACAATATTGTTTGTTGTACTCTGGGATAGGTTAATTAGTGAATTACATCCACTTACTAAAATGAAGTAAACCGCAAACCAAGGAATTGATAGGCCTGAAGATTTTTCTAAGTTATAGTTTTTCTTTGTATCCTTTCGTTTTTGCCAATATGATAAACCAAACAAAAATGGGGCAAGCATCATTACCCTTAACATTTTTTCAATTACTGCCGTGTCGGCTGCATTTGCACTAATGGCGGTACCCGCAGCAACTACCTGAGCTACTTCATGAATGGTTGAACCAACAAAAATTCCGTACTCGTATTCACTCAACCCTATATATTCAAACATTAAGGGGTAAGTAAACATACTTAGCGTTCCAAATACAACGACTGTTGCAACCGCAATAGATACTTTATGTGCTTGTGCTTTAATAACTGGTTCTGTTGCCATTATTGCTGCAGCACCACAAATAGAGCTCCCAGCACCAATAAGAATAGTTGTTTGCTCATCAAGTTTAAATAAACGTTTACCTAACTGAATCGCTAGGATAAATGTACCAAGTAATATGGCTAAATCAATAACTAGCCCTAACCAACCAATTTCTGTTATTTGTGAGAATGTAATTCTAAAGCCAAATAAAATGATGCCAGCTTTAAGTAAGAAGCTTTTTGCGTAGTCTACTCCAATATCAGTATGAGTTGCGATACGGGAAAACAAACTGTTTCCTACTATGATGCCGAGGATAATTCCAATAGTGAGTGAACTAACTTGTGCATTTTGCAAAACGGAAAGTTTACTTAGGGCTATTGATATACTTGCTAATGTAGTTACCAACATTAGGCCCAACCACCATCGACTATCTGTGAGTTTTTTTGTTTGGGATTTAAATAGACACCGCGTATAGAACAACATAAACGTCCTTCAATAAGTTGCTTTATTTACTTGACTGCATTTTAGAAAGACCCAAAATATAACTCCAATACATTAATTTTATGATTTAATAACTTTAGGTTATCTTATGAACTTGCACGCATTGAGAGTCTTTTATACTGTAGCGAAATTGCAAAGTTTCTCGGGTGCGGCAGAAACTCTTTTCATCAGTCAGCCAGCGGTATCTAAAGCGTTAAAAGAGCTAGAGCATCAATTAAGTCTTAAACTTATCGAACGTGCCACCAAAGGGAGAAAACTCGCATTAACTGAGGGCGGAGTTGCTTTATATGAACATGCTCGTAATATTTTTGCTATTGAAAAGACGGCAATAGACGATATAAAGTCACGTACCGGACTAAAGCGTGGCACAATTGTCATTGGTACTAGCACTACAATTGCAAGTTATTGGTTACCACCTTACTTAGCCAGGTTCTGTAGTGCTTACCCAAATATAAAAGTTGAAGTGAAGGTCGAAAATACGGAAAAAATTGAACATGCTTTGCTTGAGTGCTCTATTGACTTGGCTCTTGTTGAAGGGACACCAACAGAAAAAAAGATAGTACCTACACACTGGCAAGATGATTTGATGAGTGTCGTTATCCCACCTCATTTTAAGCCTAGCCCTAATTTAAATGAATGGCTTAGCCAACAGTTTTGGTTACTCCGTGAGCCAGGTTCTGGAACACGTGAAATGTCAGTTAAAATGTTAGAAAAGCAAGGTATAAAAGTTACCAATAGTATGCAACTAGGGAGTAATGAAGCTATAGCTCGCTCAGTCGCACAAGGAATGGGAATAGCCATATTGCCAAATGTGGTCACAGAAGATTTAGTGCAACTAAAAAAGTTAAAGCGCTTGAGTCAAGTTAAAGGTGGAATGCTATCTAGGCCTCTATATCAGTTACAATGCCGAGGTAGATCTTCTTCATATCCTGCCAAGGCATTAAAAAGAATTTTATTTTCCAAAATTTAGCTTCAAGTGAACCCGCAAGTTTAGTTTCTTCATCTAAAATTAAAGTAGCTAAAATCAGGAAACTTTAAATGGTGTTTACTATAAAAGTAATAACAGTATCAGCTTGTGCAGCAAAAGAGGTATTTATTCAAAGGCATTAATAATTTCTTAAAGGGAAGTGTGCTTCCCATAAAAAACTAAGATATTTAACTTTCATTAGTATAAAGCTTTATGTTTTGGCGAGTTTACCTTCAATTATCCATTCCTCGCGGTTTTGAATCCATACACCCCTCACGATACAATCCCCAAAATCATCAATTTCTACTTTATTAAATTTAATACTTGCATATTCCTCATCATCATTAAAATCCAAGTATCTAACTGGTAAGTTAGCGGCAAAGTAAAAGCCTTTTTCCGCACTCTTCCAGATAGACCTACCAGAACATTTGAATCTTCCGTCGTCATCTCTACCCTCAAAAGAAAAAATAACCTCTTTATATTGCACTAGTACGAGTGAATTAACATCTAATTGCCACTCTCCATTTTCTACTTCTAAATGACCAGAGAATTGAAAATCCTTAAATGATACATTAGTTATAGGTATATTTTGCTCTAGAAATCTTTCAAGTGAATCTTTGTTGATATTCATCTTCGGGGCAATGTACAAATTACATTTATCTAATGAGATTGAAGTGAAATTAAAAGTTGGCTCAATCTTTTTAGGGCCTTTTCTTTTTTGAAGCTCAAAAATGACAGTTAATGGGGAAGTTCTACATCGTGACAATGAGTTTATTATTACTTCAAAAAAACCATTATCTTTCTGCCCATATTCCAAGATGATGACTTTTAAATTAGTTAATTCCATTAGCCAATATTGAAGAGAACTTAAGTCTTCAATGAAAAGCTGACAATTCGTAAAGTTTAACCTCAGGAATTCAATTTCAGTAAAAGGATATAGTTCTTCTATTTCTATAGAGTCACAAGAATCCAGCTCAATATTAAGGCCTTTAATTAAGTAACCGATATGACTCATTTCGGTTAATTCTGAAGGGGCAAAGGGTTTCTTTATGTTTGCAAAATTAAAATGGCATGAAGGGTGTTGTTTGAGAAGTTCTTCAATTTCAATAATTCCATTTGGCAGAATGTTTATATCATGTATGTCCATTAATGAGCCTTCTTCATGTTGAGGTGGAAAGTTGCTGATTGTTACGCTTTCAGCAAACGAGCTTGTTGAATCAATACGTAATAAAGTATTAGTTTATAATAACAAGAGTTTATTTGCTATTTTTAGTAAACTTAGATCAATATAGTAAATCCCAAAGTACACCTTTGCTTTTAGTTTCCATGGAGTTAGCCTTAAAAGTAAAAGAGCTTAATAATTAAACAAATAGTTGATACCTCCATAACGTATGCTTTTATGGTTAAGTGAAAGACAATAGTAGAAGGCAAAGTAAAACCAGGCATGCAAGCGAGAGTAAGAGCTTTGCCAATGCAAAGAATATTTTATCATTACTTCTAAAAAACTAAGATGATTACATATTCAAATTAGTTATTTACAAAAGTAATCATAGATGAAACTATCGGATCTTTTATTATGTACCTCTCTACTTTATATAAGGATATTTAGTGTGTTGAATAAGAAACCTTTAGTATTAATCGCAAGTGTTCTAGCTATTGGTGGCTGTGCTTCTCCTGGGCCAATGCAAACGGTGACTGGCCCAATTAATACTTCTGCTTTTGAGCCCGTAATTTTAGATACTGTAAAAGATGGCTCAAATAGGGTTCATTTTAAAGAGTGGACAACTATGTATGAGAATAAAGAGCTACAGCAATGGGGAGTATTTTTTATTACAGATAAGGGCATCTATATGGCTGAATGGGATATGAGAGGTTATGAGTATAATCTAAGATATAAGCTACCAATAAATGAGCTAGATACTGTTTCGGATGATATGGTAGTACGTGATATGTGGATAGATTCAAACTTGTTAATTCTTAAAGATAGAAGTGGTCATAGCGTTGGCTTTGCTTTAAACGGAAAAAATGCTGCGCGATCTATTCTTAAAGAGATCGGCTTAAAATAAATTTTTAACAGGGGTTGCTCTGTTGCTCCTGCTAAATAGCCTCTTTGATCACATTTGTTGTGCTTCAATGAAACCGGACACTAATTTAGGTGGTATTATTACCACTCAAACAGAGGTGTTCTATGACAAAACAACGTCGCTCTTTTTTGCAAGAGTTTAAACTTAATTCAACAAAATTAGTCCTTGATGATGGATACTCATTTCCAGAAGCTGCTCGTTCACTAAAAGTCGGTGAAACAGCTCTTCGGCGTTGGGTTAAGCAATTACAAGAAGAGCGTGGTGGCACAACACCAAATTCTAAAGCGCTTACTCCTGAGTAGCTTAGAATTCAAGAGCTTGAAACTAAAGTTAGTCGGCTTGAAAGAGAGAAAACAATTTTAAAAAAGGCTACCGCTCTCTTAATGTCAGACGAGATCAACAATATTCGTTGATAGATCAATCAAGTGAGCATGAGTCAGTGGAAATGGTTTGTAGCGTATTAAATGTTCCGCGTTCGAGTTATTACGATTTTAAGCAGCGTGTGACATCAATTAAACTTGAAGAGGTGCAGCTTAGATCAACAATTAACGAGCTATTTTCACTCAGTCGTGGAGCTGCTGGTAGCCGCATGTTGACGGTGATGCTAAAAGAAGCTGATTTACCTGTAGGCGTTTTACGCCGTATCATGCGTGATATGGGGTTGTTCTGTAAACAACCTGGGCTTCATTCATATAAATTAGCGACGGCGGAGCGACCAGATATTCCAAACAAACTTAATCGTGAGTTTCAAGTAAATAGCGCAAATCAAGTTTGGTGTGGGGATATCACCTATATTTGGACGGGTAAAAAATGGTCTTATCTGGCTGTTATTATCGATTTATTTGCTCGCCGTGTGGTTAGTTGGGCAATGTCTGATAAACCTGACACTGACTTAGTTATCAAAGCATTAGATAGAGCATACGAACAGCGAGGCAAACCATCTGGATTGATGTTTCATTCAGATCAAGGCAGTCAGTACAACGCAAGAAGGTTTCAACAAAGACTGTGGCGTTACCGGATAGAGCAAAGTATGAGTCGCCGAGGGAATTGTTGGGACATAGATAAAATATCTTTGTGTTGACCTGTCGATATTCATTAGTCAGTCATTTCATGATATTCAGTATTAGTGACCAAATAGGAGCATTGTATTACAACATCTGTGTCCAGTCCTGTTACTGAGGCTGTGAGGGCTGAGGATATGAATCGCAATGACATTTCTAACAATTTAACATTAGGTGTCGATACTCATTTAGATAACCATGTTGCTGTACTCGTTAATGATATTGGTCAAGTTGTCGACACCCAAGAGTTTACTGTAAATTCAACCGACTATAGCCAACTGTACACATGGTGCAAATCATTTGTAAAGGTAACCCAAGCAGGGTTAGAAGGAACAGGCACCTATGGTGCTGGCTTATGTAAGTTCTTACAATAGAAAAAATTAGTGTTTTTGAAGTTAACCGCCCTAATCGCGCAGTAAGAAGGTTAAGAGGTAAATCGGATCTAACTGATGCTGAAAATTCGGCTCGTTCGGTATTAGCCAAAGAGTCTACGGCAATCCCTAAATCTCATGATGGCATAGTTGAAGCAATAAGGTTTTTAGTTGTCGCAAGGAAAAGCTCTATAAAATCTAAGACACAAGCAATAAATCAAATTCGAGCTTTACTTGTGACAGCACCAGAGCATATTCGTCAACAGTGTTATGTTCCTTCAAGCTACCGCTGCATTGTTGCTTGTAAAGCATTAGAAATGAATTCCGAAAACATACTCGAAGAAACATTAATATCAATGTTAAAGCCGCTAGCAGAGCGATGGGTGATGCTGTCACAAGAGCTAAAACAATTGATAAGAAACTTAAAGCATTAACCAACTCAGCTGCTTCAACGTTACTAGAACAGTATGGTATTGGAAGCTATGTCGCAGCTACACTACTGTGACTGCTGGTGACAACCCTGAGCGACCCAAGAAGGAATCATCATTAGCAGCCTTATGTGGAGTTAGTCCCTTAGATGCATCCTCCGTTAAAAAGCAACGTCATAGGTTAAACAGAGGCGGTGCAAGAGATGCTAATAATGCACTTTGGACTGTAGCTTTAATTTGAATGCGTAATGATTTCAGAACTAGGAAATATGTAGAAAAGTGTTCATCAGAAGGGAAATCAAATAAGGAGCTCCAGCGCTGTTTAAAACGTTACATTGCAAGAGAGTTATACCCAATTATAGTTTCTGATTTATCAAAGCTAACGTGACCTTGACATAGGAGCGTCAATGCGCCAATGGAGCGTTTATTTAGAAGTTTAAAAACAGAATGGATTCCCTCATTAGGTTATAGTAAGTATCATGAAGCTGAAAAAGATATTAGTAATTATTTGATGAATTATTATAACTGGCGCAGGCCACATAGCCATAATCAAATGGTTGCCCCTGCTATAGCAGAAGAAAAACTTAATTCACTGTCCGGAATTAGTTGACCACAATAAACAACACTCAAAAAGATAATTGCCTTTAGAGTGGTTTACAGAGTGCTTCCGCCTGATAGTACAAATGGTAAAGAGAGTAAACGAGTTTATTTGGCTAAATAAGTTAAAAAACACACTCAGAATAAAAGCTTAACCAACTGAAATTAATAGTTTTAAATCTAAATATACTGTATTGTTGAATGTAAAGACGTATTTAGAGAGAAGCATGGTTGATTTAATTAAACCCATTTGCGTGACATCTCCCAGAAGAATGTGCTTGTATTCAAATGAGCTTAGATCCGAAACACTAATTTTCTTAAATAAATGTGATCAAGTTATTTTTAAAAATGGAGTACCTTTGCTCTTAGATTTAAGCCAGCTTGAATTCATTTCTGCTGCTGCGTCAGTACTTTTTCTTTCTACAGTGCAGCGTGCTAGGTATTATGGCCCTAACTCGAATGGGCGCCTTAATGTTGTAGTAATAGAGCCTAAAGATCCTGTAATTAAAGGGTTATTATCTTCTACAGGTCTACTTGCAGCTCTCAGTTGCTTCAGAGACAAAGATTTTGAGCAGCTGTTCCTAACTGGTAGTAATTATCTAACTGGTAACATTCCTAAGAAAGATGCAAAAAGGTTATCAGAACACATTTGTAAGAAATACAAGCTTGATAAGTTGCCAAATCGCTTATCAACAGCAATTGATGAAGGGTTATTAAATGTTCTGCATCATGCATATAGTGATAAGACTCACTCATTCATGAAGTCTCGGTGGTGGGCATGTGCTCAAGTCGTTGAAGATGAAAATAAGCGAAAGCACTTACAATGTATTATTCTTGATAGGGGGGTTGGAGTTGCGAGCTCTATAGCCAAAGGGTACCCAGATAAATTAAACATGAATCTTGATTCTGCTGCTATTCAATTTGCAATGCAGGAGGGAGTAACTTCTACAGGCAAAGATGGTCGGGGGCTTGGGTCGGAAGATATGAAGCACCCTATTGAATTAAGTTGTGAAAATGACTTTTTATGTATTTACAGCCATAAAGGAGAGGTGAAATTTGATAAACAAAACGTTACGGTATTACAACATTTAGATACAGTTTCTTCCACAATTATTGAATGGAGTTTAGAGTTTGATGATTAAGCTAAATTTAAAAGATTTTAGTAAGTCTCCGTTTGGTAGATATAAATCTGATAGTAAATACAGCGCTGAGGTTTTTCGAGACACTATTTTAATTCCTGCATTACTTTCTAATGAGCATGTTGAATTGGATTTGAATGGTTTGGATGTTGAATTAGGGTCTTCTTTTTTAGAAGAAACTTTTGGCGGTTTGGTGAGATCGAATAAGTTTTCCTCTACCGAACTCACGACACGTTTAACTTTAGTTTCTGACGATAGTTATGACGTTAAAAGGATTGAGAAATATATTACAAACGCTTCAAAATCTCATCAAGGTTTTGCAGCAAAAATGAATAGGTAAAACGTATTGTTTACTTTTATTGCAACTGTAGTTGGTTGGATTGTAATCTTTTCGATTTCTATAATAAATGCAACTAGAACTGAGGCTAAAGATTGCCTAAAAGAGTATCATTTAATTGTTAAAGAAGCTTTAGAAGAAATCTTTGAATTTTGGACTACTTTAGATAACAAAAATATTGACGAAAAATCATATATTTGGAGACATAAAGAGCAACTGTTGCTGATGAAGCTCAGAAATATAAGAGTTGAACTAAAAGAGCATTATGATTTTGATTTTGAAGATGGAGATACCTTTATTGAATTCTTGGAAATAATAGGGATTTCATATAATGAAGCTTCATTAAAAAAATTAGTTAATGGCTTTTTCTTTGATGATGAGAAAGCTAACAGGCTGAGCCAAGCTACTATTTTATCTGAAAAATTATATAAAAATAGTAAAGTGGCATATTATAAGACTCACCCTAAGATAAGCTTTAATCGTCCACGAACTGTAAATATTCTAGCTCTAGTTTTAGTGATAGCTCCACTACCGATAGTTTTTTTCTCTTTCTTTTATTTTCAAGTTATTGCTTTAGTAGGGCTGTGAGGGGTTAAGATGGAGTTATATTTTATGTTCTCAGTTGAAACTAATCTTATGCATAAGTGCTTAAGGTAACTTTTCCCATACTATTCCATAAAAGGTCTGCTTAAAATTAACCCTCGAATCAACTCTAACTAAAGTTGGTTCGAGGTTCATTACTTATTTTTGTTAACGGTATACATCTAAGCTTTTCATTGCGTTTAGGCTTGTATTCTCCTTTAAAAAACTATGTAGCAAGTGCATAGCCCCTAATGCTATTTAGCTAGTGTGGCAAGCGTTGCAGCAGTAAAAGCAGCCGTTTATTTTATTTTGAGGCCACTTGCTTTTGGCTGCAGAAATAGCACTCGAACAGGAATTATGGTAACCAAGAGATACTTGTTTTTCTGGGTTAGGCATATATGAGCAACCAATGCTTTTATTATGAACTTCGTGATCTCCGTTACTTTGTGAGTTTTGGTTTATTACGAATAGATACATCTGATAGAACTCCTTTTCTTTTGGTTTTATATTAATTAAGACTTTTACATTATACGTGTGTTGTTCAAAAAACAAGCGCTTTCTGCTGGGGCTGTGCAAAAAGATGCGCCAAAGTGATGTTTAATTTGAAGTAATAAAATTAACGTATTGTTTTAGATTGTAATTCCATTTTCAGCCTTGAAACTTAAAAGTTGCCTTTGTTGCATGAGCTGTAACAGCTTCAGAAAGCTCCGTAAGCTCTATCACCGGTTTTCTCATACTCTGAGATACGCAAATTCTATCGCGAGAGTCGTTTATATCTTTCAATTCTACCGCAGGTTTTCCTCGTAACTCTTCCACAGTACGGGCAAGAACAACTGTGAACGTCTTTTTGATCCAACTAATGTCGGCATTTTTAAGGTCATATCCCGTATAGATTCCAAATTTATTTAGCTTTTTAGTAGTTCTACTTCCAACCCCCCAAATATCCTCTACAGGAGTATGTTTGAGAGCCCAATCAATTTTGTATTGTGAATCTAATAAAACCACGCCTTTAGTGTGTTCTTTCCACTCTTTCTTTTTGGCGCAATGACTTCCCAGCTTGGCTAGTGTCATTGTCTGAGATATGCCCAAGCCACAGCCAACACCTAAGTTCCTCTTAAGTGTCCTCTGTATGATGTGCGCGTACTCTTTTATATCCTTTGTATAGTTTATATCGATGCGCCCAAAGCATTCATCAACAGAGTATCGCATTGTATCGAATAGGAAATACTCTAACTCGGTATGAAAACGGTTACTCAAATCACCAAACAGCGTGAAATTACTCCCCCATAAGTGGCCACCATGCGCAGCCACCAGCTGCTTAACTTTAAATGCAGGCTCTCCCATTTTGATACCTAAATCTTTGATAGCTTGATTTCGAGCTACTACGTTACCCTGGTTCGAACTGAGCACTCCAAAAGGGGTTTTATCAAAGTCGTATTGGGGGTTAAATAGTTGGCAAAACGAAACGTAAGCAGCATTGATGTCGCAAAGAACCCACATAATTAGAATACCTTGATTAAACCAGTGACAACGCCCCAGACTACAATTAGTTAAATTTAAACCTTTTTCCCAGAACCGGCCGCGATTTAACGCTTATGATGGCATTGGCAAAAATATATGAGCTGGAGTAACTATGGATTTATGTTCAATTTCTTCGGAAGACGGTGATAAAGCTGTTTCTTCAATGGGGTTTTGATTGCATACTATAATGCAGCAACTGATGAGCCAAACGTATTATCTTTTGTTGAAAGTGTTGCTGATAATTTGAGTAGCGCTTCCGGTGCAAATATTAAAAAGCTAAAATAGACAAAACTCCTGACTTTGTTCACAGAAGATATGTGTGCATACTTCACAGATCTTATCATTTAATTTATTATATGACGATACACAAAATATGGATTTAGGATAAAAAGTGGAATTAAAAGAAGGCTATGTACTTGACTTTATCTCAGGAACCCAAGTTAAAGCAGGTGCAGAAGAGATTGAAGCGACTCAACCATTTTCCAAAATTTTAGTTGACGACTATGGTTATGATAAACAACAAATTCAAACTAGACCACAGTTTAGAGTAAAGGCTTCTCCTTCTGATACTAGGGGGACATATCCTTTAGATATTGCAATCTTCAAAGACAATAAAAAAAGAGAAGAAGATCTATATATTGTAGTTGAGTGCAAGAAAAAATCAGAAAAAGACGGTATTAAACAACTAGAAGATTATCTAAGACTTTCTTATGCCACGTTGGGTGTTTGGTTTAATGGTATTGACGCTCCAATTTATATTCAAAAGCACATTAAAGAAGATGGGGTTCATTTCTCTAAGCTACCGAATATCCCTAAACGTGGTGAAAGGTTAGAAGATATTGGGCAATTCTACCGTAAAGATTTAAAGGCACCACATAACCTAAAAACTGTGTTTAAACTGTTAAGAAATCACTTAGCAGGAAATGCAGTTGGGACAACACGGGATGAAGAGTTAGCTAAACAATTAATTAATCTAGTTTTCACTAAAATTTATGATGAAAAGTTTAAAGCTCAAAATGAAAAAGTTGATTTTAGAGCTGGTATAAATGAATCTCCAAAAGTAGTTAGTAAACGAATTAAAGATTTATTTGATAAAGTTAAAGCCAAATATAAAGATGTTATTGATTTTAACGATGCTATCTCTTTGGATGATAATTCTTTATATTTTGCCGTTGGTCAGCTTCAAAACTTTTGCTTAATTGATGCGGAGAGAGACGTTATTGCAGATGCTTTTGAGACGTTTATTGGGTATGCCCTGAAAGGTCCACAAGGGCAATTTTTTACTCCTCGGAATATTGTAAAGTTAATGGCTGATATTATTGAGCAATCTACTGAAGAAACTATTATTGATCCTGCTTGTGGCACTGGCGGGTTCATTGTGGAGTCTTTAAAACATGTTTGGTCAAAACAAGACATTGAAGCTAAACGATTAGGTTGGAATGATTTAGCTCTACAAGAAGAAAAGCAAAAAGCAGCAATGAGTTTAATATTTGGAATAGAGAAAGATTCTTTCTTATCCAAAGTGGCAAAAGCCTATATGGCAATTTTAGGTGATGGTAAGGGTGGTATTTATTGTGAGGACAGTTTAGAAAAACCTTCAATTTGGTCAAGAGCTTCACAACAGGCTATACACTTCAATTCTTTTGACTGTTTACTTGCTAACCCCCCTTTTGGAAAAGACATAAAAGTAGTAGGTACAGATAAATTAGCTCAATATGAGCTAGCAAAGAAATGGAAAAAAGATGGTGAGCAATTTATAGCTCAGTCTAAAAGAAATACCGAAATGCCTCCACAGATACTTTTTGTTGAGCGCTGCCTTGATTTGGTTACTGATGGGGGGCGAGTTGGGATAATTATCCCAGAAACTTATTTCCACGCGCCAAGAGCTGGATATGTTATGCAGTTTTTAGCCAAACATAACATTTTTTGTTTAGTTGATTTACCACACAACACATTTAGACCACACAATAATGCAAAATGTATAGCTGTGTTTGTTGAAAAGAACGTGCCACAACAGAAAAAGATTTTAATGTGTGTAGCGGAAGAAATGGGACATGACCACCAAGGAAAAGAAATATTTCGATGGAACCATAAAACTAAAAAATCAACAAATGAGTTGTGGGATGACTGTGGACTAATTCGAAACGAAATTGAAAAACTAAAATCTCAATTATCGAAGAATGATCTTAAAAATTGGACTTCCAAATTAATTGAGGAAAATAAAGCTCTTGATAGCGATTATACCTTTTGGGTAGATTCTTCAAGAGTTGCGACCTCTAAAGTATATGTTCCTAGATATTACTGGAAACAAAAAGAAGAGCAGCTAGAAAGAGAAGCTGCTGATTCAGGTTGTTCATTAATCAAAATAAATGAGTTAATCAAGCAAGGTATAATCTCTCACTTTGATGGCCACGGTTCACCCGAATCAGAAAATAAAGGAAAAGGTGACGTTCCATATATTAGAGTTAAGGACATTGTTAATTGGGAAATTTATAAAGATCCTACATCAAAAATACCAGTAGAAGTTTTCAACAAAATGCGTTCCGACAATAAGAAGCTCGAAGTTGGAGATATTGTCTATGTTAGACGAGGAAGCTATCGCATTGGAAGTGTAGCTATGGTATCCCCTCACGATAAAGATGTTTTACTTACAAGAGAAATATTGGTATTGCGTGTTAATAATAATGACCTTGGAATAACCCCATATTATTTACTTTATTTATTAAGTCATTGGATTACACAAGAACAAGCAAAGAACAAAATACTTATTGAGACAACATTACCGAATATTGGAGATAGGTGGAAAGAACTCACATTGCCAATTCACCATGATAAAAATAAGATTCATAGTGTTTCAAAAAGCATAAAAGAAGCGCTTGACGCGAAATGGAGCGCAGTTTCCAAAATAAAGGACTTGGTTGATGAATTAGGTGATTTGACAACTTAATTAAGCGTAAAAATAATGAACTTTCAGTATTATGAAAGTTCATTCTTAGTTTAAGAATAAATCGGAGTTTGTTGCATATTTTGTGTAACCGCCAGTTTAAATAACGTCTTTTAACTAGCCTTCAAATTCGCTCATAAATCGATTTAAGGCCGGTTTACAATTTTTTATCGGTATCGTCCATTTTTTAGATGCTTGCTCAATAGCCAAGTAATATCATTCCGCATAAAGATTAAATCAATTTAATCTATTCCCGAATACACACTTTCTGTACTCGATCCGGGATTGAAATAAAGTGATTCCATGCCTTTGAAACTTCATCAACAATTTCGTCATAGCCCGAAAACACTCTATTGGATAAACAATGCTGTCGTATCCAGCTCCATACTTGCTCTATTGGATTTAGCTCTGGTGAATAAGGTGGGAGCTTTATCAGGGTTTTAAATTCTGCAGCTGTATCGTATGTGTGCCAGCCTGCGCCATCTATTATCACGACAGCATGCCTTCCATCAGGTGTCGCGTGTGATATCTGTAACCGTAACAGCAACCA
>NZ_PNDF01000020.1:0-79324 GCF_005887195.1 Pseudoalteromonas sp. S1650
GGCTTCACTATCATGTGTGGCCTTTTTGTTTATAATGTTCTGAGAAGCGAGAAGCGAGAAGCGAGAAGCGAGAAGCGAGAAGCGAGAAGCGAGAAGCGAGAAGCAAGGAGAGTTTTTTGAGTTTTAAGCGGGCGTGTATTGGGTTACTAGGTATCGTGCTAAGCATGGTGCTGTTGGCGTATCTGTTCAGGTTACCACTGACATCGTGGTATTTAACACCTATGCTCAGTAAAAATGGCGCTGAGCTTCACTGCATTGATTGGTCATTAACTCGCAAGCTTGATTTGAATATCGAGAAATTATGCTTAACCTACCAAGGGCAGCAAATTGAGTTAGCTGGCATTATTGCGAATAAGCAACAGGTTAGTATTTCTCGAGCCAATCTTATAATTAGCAATCAGAGTAATAATCAACAACCTGACACTTCACAAACTGAATTTAAAAAGCTTGCTTTGGTATTACCCGAGCAAAGACCGCTAATTCGCATTGAGCAGCTTGATGTAGTCTCACCGTTTACCCAAAATCCTGTTAGGTTGGCGATACAAGAAAAACGCCTAAATCATTTTACGATTTCACGGGATCTCAATGCTGACGTTGTAATATCTAATTATGAAGTCAAAGCCAACATCACCTTTGATGAGCAAGTGGCTGAGCGGTTCGTAACATTGCCAACAAGCAGCCATTTTACCACTCAATCACAGATTAAGTTTGATGGAATTACAGTTGCAATTGAAAGCTCAATCAATGCAAGTTATCAGCATGCTGTAGGGGAGTGTGACCTAGGTTTTGCTAGTGAAGGGCAATTGAGTGCTAAGTATCAATTAAATCAACAGCATTTATACGCGGATTTATCAGCTTTACAAAATCAACTTAGTGCAAACCGAGACTGCTTAAACACCATCGCAGACCAGCAGCATCAATCATTTGTTGAAGCGCAGTTACCGCTTACTTGGCAGTTACACATTGAAAAACCAGTTAGTGTAGAAAGTAAGTTGCTATCAATCCCAACTGTAAAGCTGCAAGCTATAGAAGGGCAAAGTGAGGTGACAGTCAGTAATACATCCCTTTCTTTACAGGATTCGCAGGCATCACTTAATAGCCAAGTTAACATTGATTTTAATAGTAAAGATATTGATGAGCTTAAGCTAAACGCGCATTTGCATGAAGAGAACGTCAGCGCTGATTTTCAACTGTCGGTGGATTCACTACCTGCATTTTTAGATTTTCAGTCTGATGGCGCTTTGACTGAGGGTTTTGGGGTTGAAGGTATTGGGGCTAAAGGAAAGCTAAATATTGAAGGGTTATTTACTAGCCCTACAGCTAAACTGAATACTAATATCAGTGTTAAAAATGCCCTAATTTCGGGTGCACAGATAGCTGATTTTAGCAGCGCAATTAACGCTGAGTATAATGCCCAGCAGCACCTAGTTGTTAACGCTAATAGCAAGGTTAAATCATTAACTTATGATGATATGAACGCAGCAAAAATTAGCAATGAGCTTACTCTTAGTACAGATCTCAGTGTGGGGGAGTTATTTGCTGATATTGATGCCAAAACCACGGCCGCTAAATTATCAACAGCAGAGCTTAGCTTAAATAAGTTGTCTGTTGTGTCAAAAGCTCTTCAAAGCCGCGCCTTGCAGGCAACACATCATGTATTTGCAGATGGCTTTGAAGCGCTTGTTAGCCATAATATGTCTGAGGTTGCCCATCCATTTGAATTAGTGATACCAGAGCAGGCCGTATCCAAGCTAAACCCGATAATTGCTCAGTTTGAGCCGCTTGCTACCGTCACTGATGGAGTCGTTTCGGGCAATATAAAAGGGGATGTAAATCTTCAACAAGCACAAGGGCGCGTGCAAATAAGTAAATTCACTGCGCTTTATAATGATTATCTAGCGAATGATTTCGCAGTGAATTTGAACGGCACGTTTAATTCAGGGCAGCTTAATATTGCAGCGACTAAATTTACACTCAATGAACTGCGCGCAGGTGCCGTGGTCAAAAATATACAAGGTCAGTTGCAGGTAACAGCTAATCAGCCTTGCGTAGCTAATCTAACTGGTCAGGTTATGGGCGGGGCATTTGTGGTGAATAAGTTCTGCCCACTCAGTGATAGCCAAACCGCGACTGTTAAATTTGAAAATATTGATGCCAGTAAATTGGTCACCCTTGATGCTGAATCAGGAATTAGCTTAAGTGGGCGCTTAGCAGGCACCTTACCCGTTGTAATAAATAAACAGGGCATCGAGGTAAAGCAAGGGCAGTTAGTTAATCAGGGTGATGGTAAATTACTGATCACTAATAATGCGGGCTTTGAAGCGGTAAAGGCGCAGCAACAAGAGCTGAGTACCACGCTGAGTTTACTTGAGAATTTAGATATTAAAAAACTACGCAGCAGTGTTAATCTCAAACCGGATGGTTGGTTACATTTAGGTGTAAATTTAGAGGGTTATAATGAAGCGCAGCAGCAAGCAGTGAACTTTAATTATAATCATGAAGAGAATGTATTTACTTTACTTAGAGCGCTGCGTTTAAGTGATGAAATTACTCAAAGAGTTGAGAAAGAGTATGCAAAAAAAGGAAGCAATGATGGCTAAGTGGTTAGTAATGCTGACGGCAGTAGGCATGCTGAGTGCCTGTACCCACCGTGTTGAAGTGGCAGCAAAAGAGCCGATTACAATCAACTTAAATGTAAAAGTTGACCATGAGATCCGCGTAAAAGTGGATAAAGAACTAGATACCTTATTCAGTGATGACAGCGAATTATTCTAAGGAGCACACATGCGTAAATTACAACTTAAAAAACTAAATGTGATCACCTTGATCAGTGCTGTTTGTTTATCTTTCTCTGCTTGGGCTATCAGCCTTGATGATGCAAAAAGCCAAGGCTTAGTAGGTGAAGACAGCTCAGGCTATTTAGGTTTAGTGGTTAATAACAGCGAAGCAAAAGCGGTCGTTGATGAAATTAATGCAAAGCGTAAAGAGCAATATTTAAAACTTGCGAAAAAGAACAATCTTTCGTTAGCGCAAGTTGAAGCCCTTGCAGCTGCTAAAACTATCGAAAAAACGAAGCCGGGTCACTACATTGAAGTGAACGGTGAGTGGGTAAAAAAATAACTCACTAAATTTAATATCTATAAAAAATAAAAAGCCAGCATTGCTGGCTTTTTATCTATAGAACGCCGGTAAGTGTTAGCGCTTATCGATGCAGTTTTGCAGTAGCTGCTGCCAAAAGTCGATGCCTTTGCGTCTTGCAAGTTTAATGTTGTGCTCTGGAATAGACTCAGGTTCATTGTAGTTGTCTAACGCTTCGCTCATGCTGGCTTCGCGGATCAGATGCAGTGTTGGGTAAGGTGCGCGATTCGTATAGTTTGCAGCATCGCTGTCATCGCTATCAGCAAATACATAGTCAGGATGAAAGTTGGCTATTTGATACTTACCTTCATAGCCTTGCGCAGCTAAAAGCGCATTGGCTAAATCGACTAAATCTAAGAACTCTTCAAAATCCTTAAAGCCTTGCTCAAACATCAACAAAGTAGTTTCGCGCTCAGCTTGTTGGTCTAACGCGCTACACTGCTCAAGCATATCCATTACTGCATCATCAAGCGTAATAGACTGACTGATTTGATAATGAATGCAATTGCTTTCAACTTCTTTACGGGCAAACGGGCAGAAATTGTATTTTACGATTACGCTTGATACCCATTCGCGCATTTGTATTTCTGGGCGATTCATCGCTTGCTTTGAAGTCACATTATTTCTCTATTCTATTTTACTTTTCTATCTTACTTTTCTAAGTAATGCTCAATTAAATTAACCGTTTTACTGATGGCGCCTTGATTGTTAGTAACGCATTTCTGAGCTTGCTGACCGAGCTTAATCGTCTTTTGTACATCACTACTCAAAGCGATAAGTGTGTCAGCAAGGTGATTTTCATCGGTAACGGTTTTAGCTCCCTGAGCACTAATCAGCTCAGGATAAATATGGTCAAAGTTATAGGTATGAGGGCCTGCTAATACGCCAACAGAAAACGCTGCTGACTCTAACGGATTATGGCCGCCTCGCTCGATTAAACTACCGCCAACATAGCTGATGTTTGCCACACCATATAAGCATTGTAATTCACCTAACGTGTCAGCTAACACAACTTGTTGCTTGTTATAGTCATCTTCACTGCGACGACTAAAGCTCAAATTTGAACTTTTTAATATCTCTACGACTTTATCAAATTGCTCTGGGTGACGTGGAGCAATAATCAAAAGAGCGTTGGGTAACGCTTTTAACAGCTTCTTATGAGCAGTTAAAATAAGCTCGTGTTCAATAGGGTGAGTAGAGCCTGCAACCCAGATAAATCGCTCGTTGTTATATTGGTTTTTAAGTGCTGCGACTTTATTTAATTGCTCATCTGTAGGCATGATATCAAATTTAATTGAGCCAAATACGCGTGCCTTTTCAGGCTTTAAACCAAGTTCAATAAAGCGTTTTGCATCATCTTGATTATGACTGGCCAGATCGCTAATAGAGTGCATGATCACCTTAGTTAAAGGCATTACCTTTTGGTAGCCTTGCTGTGATTTAGCTGAAAGCCGGGCATTTAAAACAAGTACCTTTGTGCCGTTATTGTTGCTTTGCGCCATAAGGTTTGGCCAAAGCTCAGTTTCTAAAATACACAGTACCTTTGGCTGGATACGTTTTAAAAATCGCTTCGTAGCGAAGAAAAAATCAATCGGTAAATAACAGCAGCTAACCGCATCTTTAAAGTTATTTTTTATTTGTTCGCGACCCGTTGGGGTATTGCAGGTTACTAAAATAGTAAGTGTTGGGTTTTCTGATTGAACAGCCTTTATAAGCGGCGTTGCTGCTAACACTTCCCCTACAGAGGCACAATGAAAAACAACATCGTGATGAGATAAGTTCGAAAAGCCAAAGCGCTCAGCAAAATGCTCACGGTAACCCTTATTCTTTTTGCCGCGTAAAACATACAGGTAAAAAACAACCAGTGGGCTTAGTAGGTATAAAAGTAAAGAGTATAAAATGCGCGCCATTGCTTAGCCTAAACGGGTAAAACGTTATGATAGCGTGGAACCTTTGGGATCTAAATATAAAATGTTAAAAAGGGTTATTAAAGAAAGTTTTAAAGTGTTTACTGTTAGCTAATTTGGTAATATTTCGGTTACTTAATAAATCAACGAAGCAGTTATGAAATTTAAAATGATAAAAGCCTCGGTAATTGGTGCTTTTCTAAGTTGTTCAATGCCTTTATTTGCAGCACCTACCGCCTACTTACCGATTGGCATGGATGCACAGCTTGATCATCAATTAGATACTTTGTTTGCCTTAACCACAGGCGCGCCTATGGTTAAACCTTATCGTTTATCGGAAGTAGAAAGTGCGCTTCTTGAGCTTGAAAAAAAAGAGCCAGGACTAGTCGCAGCTATCCGTTATAAAATAAAGCCTTATCAAAGTGATGATGCAGTAACACGTGCAGGTGTTAAATTACAAGTTGATACAGACAACAGTAAAAAAATAGCAAATCAACGCGGACTTAGCTCTGATGAATGGGGACAAGGCTTTTTTGAAGGTATTTGGCGTGCCAATGATTACACGCTAGTACAGGTTGGAGTTGATTACCGAGCCAAGGCAAATAAGTTTGTAAATTACAATTCGTTTATTAGTTTTGCTGGTGAAGATTTACAGTTAAACCTTGGGTATAAAGAACATTGGTTCTCGCCGTTTAAGCATTCTGCACAAATCATTTCAACCAACGCAAAAACAGCCCCGTCAATTTCGATTGGTATGGTAAAGCCTGCTCATAATTGGTGGAATTTTGATTTTGAATTGTATTATTCAGAGTTAGAACATGTTGAGAATGGTATTTTATATCAAGGTGAACTTCATAGTGGTACGCCTAAACTTGCGGGTACTCACTTCAGTATTGAACCTATTAGTGGTTGGAAAATTGGCCTTAACCGAATGATGCAGTTTGGCGGTGGGCCTCGTAAAGTAGATGCTGGAGATGTATTTGACGCTTTTTTTGATCCTGCCGGAAATGATAATGTTGCATTAGTAGGTAGCTCTGATGCGGAGCTGGGCGATCAGTTCGCTTCAATTACAAATGTAATTAACTTTAATTGGGGATTGCCAACAGAGCTTTATTTTGAATACGGTGGTGAAGATACTAAAGAGCACAAAAACTATCAGTTTGGTAATGTCGCTTATAGTTTAGGGGCTTTTTTCCCAAAATTAACAGACTCAATAAGTTTTAGATTTGAACATACCAATATGCACAGCTTTTGGTATAAAAACTATATTTATCCTACTAAGGGTAATACGGTAGATGGATTTGTTGTTGGACATTTTGCTGCAGATCAGCGTTACTTTGGTGACGGCGTACCGTCTGAAGTAAATGTTTTAGAAGTGACTTATTCTGAATCTTTTCAGTCTCTATGGCGTGCTAAAGTTTCAACCATTTCGAATAAAAGTAACTACGAGTATGATATAGGTGGATTTAGTCGAGAATACGATGATGCAATTGAACTTCAACTAAGTAACACGCGTCAATTAAACGAGCATACATTAGAGACAACTCTTACCTATGGTGAAGATGTTTTTGGCGATAACTATACTTGGTTATCTGTAGCCTATTTTTGGTAAGCAAAGCCGTTAATACTTTTTAAGGAATATTTATGTCAAATCTTGATTCTGTAGCGGCAAGCTACCTAGAAAGTTTAAATCGTCATCAAATGTTGTTTGAGACGATGGAAACCTACCACCCTGAAGTAATGCAACTACTAGAAGCTTGTCACAGTGCTTTACAAGCAGGTGGTAAGGTTATTTGGTTTGGTAATGGTGGTAGCGCGGCTGATGCACAGCATTTAGCTGCTGAGTTTGTTGTGCGTTATAAATTGGAGCGCGGTCCGCTGGCTTCTATCGCATTGACAACAGATACCTCAATTTTAACCGCTCACAGTAACGACTATCATTTTGATACTGTATTTGAGCGCCAAGTGCAGGCGTTATGTAAGCCTGAAGATTTGGTGATTGGCTTAACCACATCTGGCACTAGCCCTAACATCAATCTTGCACTGGCAGCGGCAAATGAAATCGGCGCCTTTACTGTGGCATTAACAGGTCGAGATGGTGGTAAGGTAAAAGATATCGCTAAGCTACCTATTATTATTAAAAATGATGAAACCGCGCGTATCCAAGAGGCGCACATGTTTATCGGGCATTGGTTATGCGAAGCCATCGATATGGTTGTAGCGGAGCAAAAGTAATGGATTTAGCGTTACTAAAAAACCTTTCAAAGGCGCGTATTTTAGTCGTTGGTGATGTCATGCTAGATAGATACTGGCATGGCGACTCAGGGCGTATTTCGCCTGAAGCCCCTGTACCTGTTGTAAAAGTCAGTAAGTTTGAAGACAAAGCCGGTGGTGCAGCAAACGTCGCAAAAAATATTGCCCGTTTAGATGGTAAAGTCGGCTTATTAGGCTTGGTTGGTGAAGATGAAAGCGGGCAAATCCTCGAAACAATTTTAAGTTCAGAGAAAATTGATTCGCAATTAGTGAGTGTTTGCGATTTACCGACTATTTCTAAAATGCGAGTAATCAGCCGCCATCAACAAGTTGTGCGTCTTGATCTTGAAGAGACCTTTACTGAGCAACACAGTCAACTGTTATTAAACCGTTTAGAGCTGGTTTTAAATGACTACGATTTTGTGTTGTTTTCTGATTACAACAAAGGCTCACTGAGCTTAATTCAACAAATGGTTCAGGTTGCAAAGAAAGCGGGTAAAACGGTTCTTATTGATCCTAAATCATCTGATTTAAGCTTATACCGAGGTGCTGATTATATAACACCTAACTTAAACGAATTTAAACTTGCTGGTGGTAAAACTGATTCTGAGCAAAGCTTAACCCAAAGCGCTCGTGATCTAATCAATGAGGCTGGTATTGCAGCGATGCTATTAACGCGCTCAGAGCAGGGCATGTCGTTAATTAGCCAAGCAGAAAAACATGATTTTGCAGCCCAACAACTTGAAGTCAGCGATGTTACTGGCGCAGGCGATACCGTAATCGCGACATTAGCTGTGATGCTTGGTGCGGGAATGGCTGCAAAAGATGCAGTTGAAATTGCCAACCTTGCAGCAGGTATTGCGGTGAGTAAACTGGGTGCCGCAACCGTGTCGCCAGAAGAGTTGAGCCGTAAACTTGGTCAATATTTACAGCAAACCGGCGAGCATTACCAAACGCCGTTTGAAGATGTGCTTCAGCATATTGAGTTTGCTAAGCAAAATGGTGAAAAAATAGTTTTCACTAATGGTTGTTTTGACATTCTTCACGCAGGTCATGTGCGCTACCTTGCTCAGGCTAAAGCACGAGGTGATAGGCTGGTTGTTGGCTTAAATAATGATGAGTCAATCACTCGCTTAAAAGGCCCAGAAAGACCAATTAATCCATTGGATGAGCGTGCTATGGTATTAAGTGCGCTTGCGTCAGTTGATTGGGTTATTCCATTTGGCAGCATTGAAGAAAATGACACGCCAGCTAAGCTGATTGAGCAAATTAGCCCTGATGTGCTAGTAAAAGGCGGCGATTACACCGTTGACCAAATTGCTGGTGCCGATCATGTTTTACGCCATGGCGGAAAAGTCGAAGTACTTGAGTTTCTTAATGGCTGCTCAACATCAAACGTAATTAGCAAAATTAAGTCTTAAGCAATGCTTGGTAGTCACACACCAGTGACTGCCAATCACTTTGCTGCCAATGCATCACTTCATTACGGCCTTGCTCTTTTGCAAACGAACGGGCAAGGCGTTTGATATTCTCTGTTTGCCAGCTAGCGTGCGGTTGTTTGATTTCACCGCGGTCAAAGTCAATGATAAACACCTTACCTGTATCATCGAACAGTATGTTATTGATGTTTAAATCTGCGTGATAGATGCCGTGATTGTGAAACTCGCTGAGAGTCACTGCTATCGCTTTTAGCTCAGACTGGCTAAGTGGGCGCGTGATTAAAATATCTAACACGCTTTTTGCGCCAGTTACTGCTTCGGTGATGATATCGCCGCGATAGATTAAGCCACGGGTGGTCACTTTTGCCGCAATGGGTGTCGGCACATTTAGGCCAAGCTCAAGCAAACGCATCATCAGTGTAAATTCTTTATAGACACGAGTTTGCTTCAAACCAACATATAGGTACTGATCGCTCAGTAACTTACCAATTAAACCACCACGCCAATAGTGACGAAGAACGCCTGTAAGCTGTTGATGTTTAAAAAACCACGCTGTTGCGCGACCTTTTTTTGCACCAACGATTTTATCTTGTTGTTGCCAATAATTGGCATCGAACCACTGTTGCGTGAGCTCATCTTTATAAGCTGGGTGACACAAAAGGGTGGTGTTCTGCAGATGCTGAGTTTCAAACATAACAACTTCAAGATTAAATAAAATTAGCGCTATCTTACCGTATTTTTAGCTTTTCGCATAAGTGCTTGCATTAGCATCAAGTTAATTTAAGATCGCATATTATTTGCTGTAGCTAAGGGCGCACGTGACTCAATCAACCTCCTATTCAGATATTTGTATTTTAAGGCTTTCGGCTATTGGTGATGTATGTCATGCCGTATCAGCAGTGCAAGCAATTCAAAAGGCACATCCGAAGGCAAAAATTACCTGGGTGATTGGTAAAATTGAGGCCATGTTACTGGCCGATTTACCAGGTGTTGAGTTTGTTGTGTTCGATAAAAAGCAGGGCAAACAGGCTTATCAGCAACTTAAAGACACGTTCAAGGGGCGTAAATTTGATGTGCTATTACATATGCAAGTCGCACTCAGAGCGAATTTAGCAGCCCGTTGTATTCCTGCAAAGATCAAAGTGGGGTTTGATTGGGCACGCTCAAAAGAGTTGCATAGTTTGTTTATTAATAAGCGTATTGCCCCGCAATCAGAGGCGCATGTATTAGAAGGCTTTAAAGGCTTCGCTCAAGCAATTGGGTCGCCTGATTACAAACCTCAATGGCAAATGCCAATTACTGAGCAGCACCAACAAGCAGCCGATGCGCTATTAGGCGAGGAGCGTTTAGCCGGGCGTATTTTTGTTATCTCGCCTGCGGCAAGTAAAAAAGAGCGAAATTGGTTACCTGAGAGTTATGCTGCACTTGCTGAACATGCTCATCAACAAGGCTTTTCGGTGGTTATTACTGGCGGCCCAACCCCTTTAGAGATTGAACTTGCCGAGCAAATTATCGCGCAGAGTTCGGCACCTGTGCTTAACTTAGTAGGGAAAACTCAACTAAAAGAACTGTTATGTGTTTTGAAACGTGCTGCGTTAGTGTTAGCGCCTGATACTGGGCCTGCGCATATGGCTGTAACGGTAGGAACACCTGTTATTGGTTTGTATGCCCACTCAAACCCAAAACGCACAGGACCTTATTTGTATCAAGAGTATGTTGTTGAGGTTTATCACCAAAATTTACGTGAACAAACAGGCAAAACAGCGCAACAGCTACCTTGGGGAACACGCGTGAAAGGGGCTGATTTAATGGCGCAAATAAGTGTAGAAAAGGTGATTTCGATGTTTGACCACGTGGTAGAAAAAGAGCAATTGTAATGAGCAAAGTTTTATTTTTAGACCGTGATGGTGTGGTCAATATTGATCATGGCTATGTGTACAAACCAGAAGAGTTTGAATTTGTACCCGGTGTATTCGAGGCGTGCAAAGCTTTTGCTGATGCTGGTTATAAAATTGTGGTGGTAACTAACCAGTCGGGTATTGGCCGTGGTTATTATTCAGAACAAGATTTTTCCAACCTCACAGAGTGGATGAAGGGCGAGTTTTTAAGTAACGGCGTTACTATTCTTGATGTCTATTTTTGTCCGCATCATCCAAGCAAAGCAGAGCCTTCCTATTTGCAAGAATGTAATTGTCGCAAGCCTGCCCCAGGTATGCTTTTACAAGCCATTGATGAGCATCAAATCGACCCATCACAAAGTATTATGGTCGGTGATAAGCTTGGCGACCTTATTGCTGCTGAAAGAGCTAACATCGCTACCCGTGTTTTAGTTCGCTCAGGGCAAAGTTATGCTGAGTCAACAGAACAACATGCCGATATTGTTTGTGAATCTTTAGCTGATTTACCCAATTTATATTTATAATTTATGAGGTAAGACCAGTTTAAGTTCACAAACCCACACCAGTTGAGGGTTTGCGACGAACTGCAAACAGTGCAATTGTTCGTCTAAGCTTTTACAATAGGTGCAAAATTTAAATTCATGCTAATCATTTCTGATTAGGTACAAGAATATGTGGAGATTACAGATGAGAGCATCTGCGTTTTTTAATCAGTTGCAGCAGCAAATTGATGAAGTGAAAGCTGAGGGATTATACAAAAGCGAACGTGTTATCACGTCGCAGCAACAGGCTCAAATTGAAGTTGCCTCTGGCGATAAGGTTATTAACTTTTGTGCTAATAACTACCTTGGCTTAGCAAATAGCCCAGCGTTAATTAAAGCAGCTCAACAAGGCCTTGATGAGCACGGTTTTGGTGTTGCATCTGTACGCTTTATTTGTGGTACTCAAGATATTCATAAAACTTTAGAACAAAAGATCTCTGAGTTCTTAGAAACAGAAGACACCATTCTTTACTCATCATGCTTTGATGCAAACGCAGGTTTATTCGAAACAATTCTAGGTCCAGATGATGCGATTATCTCTGATGCACTAAACCATGCTTCGATCATTGATGGTGTACGTCTTTGTAAAGCAAAGCGTTTCCGCTATGCAAATAACGACATGAGTGACCTTGAAAAGCAACTTATTGCTGCTGATGAAGCGGGCGCTAAAACTAAGTTAATCGCTACTGACGGCGTTTTCTCAATGGACGGCGTTATTTGTAACCTTGAAGCGGTTTGTGATCTTGCCGATAAATATGATGCATTAGTGATGGTTGATGACTCTCACGCTGTTGGTTTTGTTGGTGAAAATGGTAAAGGTACGCCGGAGTACTGCGGTGTACTAGACCGTGTTGATATCATCACGGGTACCCTTGGTAAAGCACTTGGTGGCGCATCAGGCGGTTACACATCAGGCAAAAAAGAAATTGTTGAGTGGTTACGCCAGCGTTCTCGTCCTTATCTTTTCTCAAACTCACTTGCACCATCAATTGTTACTGCATCAATTAAAGTACTTGAGATGCTAAGCAATGGCGGCGAGTTACGCGCTAAACTTTGGGATAACGCAAAGTATTTCCGTGAACAAATGGAAGCTGCAGGGTTTACCTGTGCAGGTAAAGACCACGCGATTATCCCTGTCATGTTAGGCGATGCTAAAGTTGCCTCAGCCATGGCTGACAAATTACTTGCTGAAGGTATTTACGTAACAGGTTTCTCATTCCCAGTAGTACCTAAAGGCCAAGCACGTATCCGTACGCAAATTTCTGCGGCGCATACAAAAGAGCAATTAGATACCGCTATTGCTGCCTTTACCCGTATTGGTAAAGAAATGGGTGTTATCTAATTTTATTTCCTAAACCGAAGCTTTTGCTTCGGTTTTGTTTAATTGAGTATAAATCATGAAAGCATTATCTAAATTAAAAGCAGAACCAGGGATCTGGATGACTGATGCGCCAAAACCTGAAGTTGGCCATAACGATCTGCTTATTAAAATCCGCAAAACAGCAATTTGTGGAACAGATGTCCATATTTATAAATGGGATGAGTGGGCACAAAATACAATTCCTACGCCAATGGTTGTTGGTCACGAATATGTAGGTGAAGTGGTTGATATGGGTCAGGAAGTACGTGGTTTCCAAGTTGGCGACCGTGTTTCTGGCGAAGGCCATATTACCTGTGGTCACTGTCGTAACTGTCGCGCCGGTCGAGTGCACTTATGCCGTAATACAACAGGTGTTGGTGTAAACCGTGAAGGTGCATTTGCTGAATACCTTGTGATCCCAGCTTTCAACGCATTTAAAATTCCAGATAACATTCCTGATGAACTAGCATCAATCTTTGACCCATTCGGTAATGCAGTACACACAGCGTTGTCGTTTGACTTAGTCGGTGAAGACGTATTAATCACAGGTGCTGGCCCAATTGGTATCATGGCAGCTGCTGTTGCCAAACACGTGGGTGCACGTCATGTGGTTATCACCGATGTGAACGAATACCGTCTAGATTTAGCGCGTAAAATGGGCGCGACTCGTGCTGTAAACGTAGCAACTGAAAAGCTTGAAGATGTAATGAAAGAGCTTGGCATGACTGAAGGCTTTGATATTGGTCTTGAAATGTCAGGTGTGCCAGTAGCATTTAACAGCATGCTAAACAACATGAATCACGGTGGTAAAATTGCCATGTTAGGTATTCCACCTTCAGATATGGCGGTTGATTGGAACCAGGTTATTTTCAAAGGTCTAATCATTAAAGGGATTTATGGCCGTGAAATGTTTGAAACTTGGTACAAGATGGCAAGTCTAATTCAGTCAGGCCTTGATCTGAAACCAATTATCACTCACCAGTTCTCTGTGGATGACTTCCAAGCAGGCTTTGATACAATGATTTCAGGCCAATCAGGTAAAGTAATCCTCAACTGGGATTAACACCGAATAATTTTATAAGGCGGCTTTGGCCGCCTTTTTAGTTTAGAGAGTACTATGTCGTATAAACATATTTCAGTGAGCGAAACATTTGCGCTGTTAGATAAAGAAGAGGTTGTGATTGCTGATATTCGCGATCCTAACTCATTTCAAACGGGTCATATCCCAGGTGCTGAGCATTTATCAAATGCTAACATCAGCGATTTTATGATGCATAAAGAGTTTGATCAACCAATCATCATCGTTTGTTATCATGGTGTGAGTTCTCAAGGTGCTGCGAGCTATTTAGTAGAGCAGGGGTTTGAAGACGTATACAGCATGGATGGTGGCTTTACAGCTTGGCAAGCACAACTTCCGGAGCACATTGAACGATGATTGAGTTGGGTAGCATAAATAATCCTCGCGCCGCACAAGGCTTTATAGATTACATAAAAAGTAAGGGCTTACATGGAGAGTTGCGCTCGCAAGATGGACAAACAGTGATTATTTGTGTTGCTCCAGAGCACTTTCATCAAGCCCAATCTCTTTGGCAGGAGTTTGCGGCTAACCCTCATGACGAAAAATACCAACAAGCTTCATGGCAGGTGGGCAGTACACAATCGCCTCTGTCATATCAAGGCCAATCACTTAATTTAAAAGCCCGTTTTAAGGCATTAAGCTGGCTAAACCGTACAGTTACTCTAGTCTCGATAGCTATATTTGTGGCCTTCTTATTGGGTGGTTTTGAAACTATTTACAGTATGCTGCAGTTTAATCCTGCACAGCCTCTAACTTGGTTTACACCTGCCATTGTGCACTTTAGCGCTGTCCATCTTATTTTTAATCTGATCTGGTGGATGACGCTGGGTAACGATATAGAAAAACGCAGCGGTAAATTAACCTTAGTGGGTTTATTTTTAGTGACGGCATTCATTAGTAACTGGGCACAGTTTTTAGTTGTTGGGCCTAACTTTGGTGGTTTAAGCGGCGTTGTGTATGGCTTACTTGGTTTTTGTTGGATCTACAGCGTAATGAGGCCAACAGAGCCGCCACTAGTAAGTAATAGCATCGTTGGTTTTATGTTGGTTTGGCTTATTCTAGGCTTTGTAGATATGTTGCCTGTGAGTATGGCGAACTGGGCACATTTAGCGGGGTTATTGGCTGGTATGGCTTATGCTGTGTCAGACAAGCTGCTTTCACGCAAATAATCGCGTAAATAAAAATGGCGGCTAATGCCGCCATCTTACAATTAATGATATAAATACTTAGTAAATAACACTTCTCGGACAATCTCTTGTCCTGTTTCTTGTTTTAGTAGTGCTTTTAGCTTTTCGGTACAGCGCTTTCTGATTTCTTCGCGGCCGGTCAGCGATTTAATGTTTTCTTCTGGCTCTTTCGAGAGTATTTCAACAATCGCATCACGCAATAGTGGAGTGTGGTGTTCTACGATTGCGATATCAGATAGATCATTGAGCATGAGATCCACTGTAATACGAACATAGCCAAGTTTTTTATTACCTTGACCTATGTAGTTAGTGATGATGTCAGGCTCAAAACCAAAGTAGCCAACATTTGATTCAGCGCGAACAGACCAACTTGTTGCAGTAACAAGTAGCATGCTTATCAAGTAAATTGATAACAATGATTTTTTCATAGTTAAGAATATTCCACCCTTTCAATGATTTTTAGTCTATACCCAAATTCACTTAAGATACAGGCTGTTCTGCGTTTTTTAACCCAGCTTGAGATTAAATCATGACTTTTGCCAAACGTGCAGCAGTGATATCATTTGCACGGTTTTTAAAAATAATGAGTCGTTGTGATCACATTCCCAGTTTCATTAGCTGCAAATTGGCAGCCTGCTTCAGCATTTCCAGATTTGACGCAACAACAGCAAAGTTGGTTGCTTGAAGCTGGGTCATTAACAGCTAAGCTTAAAAGTCACTGTCAGGTCTTTTCAGTTAAAGTTTTAAACGAAGCACCTTTTGACTTAACCCGCGAGCAACAAGCATTACTCAATACCTCTTTAAGTCAGGCATTAAATCGCGAAGTGTTACTACTATGCGATGGTAAACCAATGGTTTATGCACAAAGCTGGTTGCCGGCAGATGATACATTAAAAAAGCAGCAGTTACTAAGTATGGGGACAAGGCCGCTGGGCGATGTTATTTTTCAAGACCCAAACTTATCGCGCACTGAAATAGAAGTTGCTGAGTTTTCACAGCAGCACGCTATTCAAGCTTTAACAGCTGAAATAGGCTACTCTTCACAACCATTGTGGGGAAGGCGCAGTGTATTTAGCTTATCTAATGCTCATTTTCTCGTGGCTGAAGTATTCTTACCTGGAGCGTATATTTACCTATGAAGCTAGCTGCACTTAAGGTCGCACATATAGCTTACTATAAGCAATTAATGCGTACCGATAAGCCAATAGGCACTTTATTATTATTGTGGCCTACTTACTGGGCGCTATGGCTTGCCGAGCTTGGCACGCCGAGCTTATTAAATTTTGTGGTATTTAGTTTGGGTGTCTTTGTGATGCGCAGTGCCGGCTGTGTAATTAATGACTTTGCCGATCGTAAAATTGATGGCTCAGTTAAGCGCACAGCCCAGCGACCGCTAGCAGCAGGTTTGGTATCAAGTGGTGAGGCTCTGAGCTTATTTGTACTGCTCATTGTGGTGGCGTTTGGCTTAGTGTTAACACTTGGATGGTCAACGATTTTACTATCGTTTGGTGCTTTAGCACTGGCGTTCTGTTATCCATTTATGAAGCGCTACACCCAGCTGCCGCAAGTTGTACTTGGCGCGGCATTCAGTTGGGCTATTCCAATGGCCTATATGGCATCAATTGGCTCAGTACCATTAGAAGCCTGGCTCCTATTTATCGCGAATCTTGTTTGGACTGTGGCTTATGACACCATGTATGCCATGGTTGATAGAGATGATGACTTAAAGATTGGCGTTAAATCGACAGCAATCTTGTTTGCCAGCTATGACAGACATATCATCTTTTTACTCAATGCCTTATTTATTGCGATTCTTGCTTACATAGGTATGAGTCATCAGCTTGGCTTGCCATATTGGCTGGGCTTAGCTGCAGCGGTTGGTTTTTTACTTTATCAACAAACGCTTATTCATAAACGAGAGCGAGATCCTTGTTTCAAAGCATTTTTGAATAATCACTATGTGGGGTTAGTGATTTTTATCGGTTTAGCAGCATCCTTGCCACTGCCATTTTAATTATCTTGGTGGGTCGATAATACCGCTGATTGAGGCATTTTTTCTGAACCAACCCGCAATAGAGTAGCGTACATCGTTTGCGGGTAATACTTCATGCATAAAGCGTTCGCTTTCAAACATCACCAATAAGCCCGCTTGAGGTTTAATGACTATTTCAATCTCTTTACTCTTTGGTTTGTAGATCACCAATTCACCGCCAGATTCTGGCGTATTTAAGTAACAAACCGTTGTAAAAATGCGATTAGAACGGCCTTTGAAGGCATCATAGTGCTTTTTATAAAAGTCACCTTGTTGATACTTTGCATAATGGCATTCATAGTCAAATAAGCCTAAATAAAAGCCACGGTTTAACTGTGTCTTTATTGCTTCCATGGTCGCCAGATAAGTAATTTGTGCTTGGCTTGAGCTATCAAACCAAAAGGTTTTATCTTTACGCACAGTTTTATCTATTTGTTGGTCGTTTAATCGGCCAATACCTGCGGTATGAAAATGCGGATTAATGCGATAGCAATCGGCAATTAAATCAGCAATTAAGCTTTCATTAATCGCGTTTTCAACAACAGCATAACCAGTACGTTCAATAGCATCTAAGTATGTGTCGGTAATAAGCGGTGCGGTCATTCATGTGAACAATCAAAAAAAGGTGCGTAAGTGTATATGAAAAATTGTGTGATGCACGCTTTTTATGCAGTAAAAATGAAGAAATAAAAAAGATTGGCTAGCCTGATTAATTACAGGCTAGCAGTAGATTAAATAGCTTCTAACCTTGGCTTGAAAGGGCCGTTTTTTCAATGAGATCGAGTAAGTGGCTAACGTGAGAATTCTCATTGATTTGTTGGTTTGTTTGGATTATTAGCTGGTCGTGTGCGATACCTTTATTAGTTTTTAATAATAGTAACTCCGGATCAGATGACACACTATTAGCATGCTCAATGCTGGCAATCGCGATATGGTTTGATTTTTTCAGACCATCCATAACTTGTTCGATACTGCCTACTTTGATGCTTGATGTTTTATCAAAAGAATCAATTGCATCGTTTAGCATAGATTGCACTTGTTTTGACTGTGAAAAACAGCTGTACATAGGGTAGTCAGCTAAGTCGCGTTTACTAATGTCACTTTTATTTGCAAGCGGGTGATTTTTAGCCACGAAAATGATTAGTTGATCAGGTAAATGTATATCGCTGCCAATGCTGTTCATCGCTTGCGAACATACACTGATATCAATTTCACCTAATTGCAGTTTACGTACTAGTTCACTTTGCTCTTGTAACTGCATCTCGATTTTCACATGAGGGTACTGCGCTAAAAACTGACCGCAAGAAACAGGCACAACCGTGCTCGCTTTGTTGGTGTAGCCAATAATCAGTTTTTCACTTGCGCAGCCGTTTAATGATTCAAATAAATGCTTCTTGGTTTCTTCAAGATTGTCGAGAGTTTGTTTTGCATACTCTAGGAAAAGCTCACCTTCTTTGGTTAACTTTACTGAGCGAGTAGAGCGAGTAACTAGCTCATAACCAATTTCATCTTCAAGTGTTTGAATACTTCTAGTTAATGCAGAAGTGCTTATTTGAGTTTTCTCTGCAGCTTGGCGGAAATGCCTTAGCACGCCTAATGCTACGAATTGTTCAAGTTGTTCAAATCTCACTTTAATAGTCCCTTGTTATAAGTAAGCCCTACATCCAGGCGGTACAATTTTACATCACGAGAGGCATAGTAAAGTATTGTACCCGTATTGGGAAGTACTTGTTTTACAGAAAAGTTACATCAATCAGGATAACGTTCCTTAATTTCTAAGAAAAGCGCTAAATTTTCAAGTAGCTGATCGACTAAAATTGGATCAAAATGTTTCCCACGTTGCTCTTTTATCAATGAGAGAGCATCATCGAGTGGCCATGCTTTTTTGTAGCATCGGTCACTGCAAAGTGCGTCAAATACATCTGCAATTGCAGTAATTCGACCAACAATATCGATATTATCACCAATTAGTCCTTGCGGATAACCAGTTCCATCCCATTTTTCATGGTGTTGGTAGGAAATTAAGGCCCCACAGTTTAATATTTCGTTTGTTGAGTTTTTTAGTATTTCATAGCCAGTTTCGGCATGAGTTTTCATTATTTCCCATTCTTCATCAGTGAGTTTACCAGGCTTATTTAGAATCTTGTCTGGAATACTAATTTTACCAATATCATGTAATGGTGAAGCCAGTTTAATGATTTCACAGCGGAACGAATCCAAGCCATATAATTTTGCGAGTAACTCACTGTACAAAGCGACACGTTTAACATGTGAGCCAGTTTCCTTTGAGCGCTTTTCGACTGCTTCGCCAAGAATATACGACAACTCTTTTTGTGACTCTTTGACCATTTCTCTAAGCTTTAAGTTGTCATAAGCAAGTGCGATATTATTGGCGTAAAATTCTAGCAGTTGATAGTCTGTATTTTGCAGTTTTGAACCTTTATTGACATACAACATAGTTTCAAGGCCTGCTTTTGTTGGAAAGTAGCCAATGTAATCTGTGCTGTTTTTTAAAGACGATTTTCTTTCATGTGCATCAATAAATAAGTTTTTTACATCCTCAGGAATTTTATTTTTACATGGAGTTGGCTCAACACCTGAAGCGGCAAGTAATTGAAAGTCATTAGCTGGCGATGATTGCAGGTTAACCGCAGCGGCACAATATATTTCTCTGTCACTTATCCCCATTACGTTAGTAACATGGTTTAAAATTGTGGAGGCAAACTCTTGCACACTATCACATTTTAGGAAATTGGCTGAGGCATTGATAATTTGTTCGAGGCCATGTTTATGATGATCAATAATCTGAATATCACGATGTGAACGTAGCGCTGAATAGAGCAAAGTTTTCATTTTTATCGCGGTGAGCTCAGTTTTATTTTTGTAATCATTGATATCGTAATCACGAATGATGGCTTCTTCAGGGGCTTCCCCAGGCTGACCTGTACGCAGTATTAAACGTATATCATGGTTTTCTATTTCATCGCGGATGTATTGAATGAGATCGAGGCCTGCGTGGTTTGTTTCCATTACCACATCAACAAGTGCCACTGAAAATGGAGTTCCTTTACCTAAAAGCTCTCTCGCTTCAGCAGCAGAATAGGCATGATAAAAGCGAAGCGCTTTATTTTCAAAAGTGAACCCAGCTAATACTAGTTTCGTAACTTGATGAATATCTTCTTCATCATCAACAACAAGAATATGCCAGTATTCAGCCTCTTCCGTACCTACATTATTTTCTTCTAAGGATTCTTCAGAAAATAAAAAATCATCCACAAAAGCACCACTTATTGTTGTATCTCATACAATAAGTATAGAGGGTGAATTTTACTCTGCCTTATCTGAAAGAGGTTTTTTTTCGATATTTTTCAATTCAATCTCGATTGCATCGCAAGAAATGTGGATCTCATACAAAGAGGTGAGAAGCGACAAGGCTAAGCACGCGAGGCTGATGCCAAATAAAATGATTCCAGTAGTATTAAATTCTATAAATAATGCAAACATTGATAAGGTACACATTAAAAAAGAGGCAACACCATAAACTTGCATTACGCGAATTAATTTAATGCGTTTTCTTAAATTGGTAATCTGTGCAACAACTAATGGGCGGATACTTTCTCCTTCACGTGCATTGAGCTCTCGAATAAGCTGAGCAAGCACCAAAAAACGGTTGGTGTAAGCAAGTAACAGTAAAGAAATTGCTGGGAATAACAATCCCGGTGTTGTTAAAGTCATGTGGCTACCTTGAAATAAGCATTGCAGCGAAGTTAGTTGCTAGCGTAGTTTAGGATTTAAAGATAGAAAAGTAAAAGGGAAGTGATTTGCAAAACAGTAATTTAAATCAACCTGCGAAGCAGGACCCATTCACTTGGGTAAAAGTGTTTCAGGCTGAAAATGGCTTAGAGGCAAACATTATTAAAGGGCTTTTAAAAAGTAAAGGGATCGAATCGCAACTGCAAGGTGAGCTTTTACAAGGGGCGCTTGGGGAGATCCCATTTGAACAAACAGGGGTCGATATACTTGTTTACGCATTAAAAGAGCGCCAGGCGCAAGAAATATTGCTAAACTACCGGCAATTAAAACAATCGGCTCCTGACTGGGTATGCCCAAAATGTCATGAGCTTAACGGAGCAACATTTGAAATATGTTGGTCTTGTGGGACTGTAAAGAATGACGAAAGCGAATAATTTTCAACGTATTAGAGAATTAAACTATTTGCAAAAAGCGGTATTAGGTGGTGCATTACTTGAGCGTATGCTGCCTAATTACAGCTTATTTAGTGAAGCAACAGGGTTCGGTGATGCCGCGGTTTTTCGTAGCGCATTGAGTGTTTGCTGGGAAAAAATCTTACTGCCAAAAAGTAAAATCAGCCTTGAAAAGCAAATTGAAAAAATAGAACCAAACGTGCCAGAGCTTACTGACTTTGACATGTTTGGCACCTATCCCGCAATCGATACAGCGACAGCTTTGCTTGGCATGCTGCACGGTTTGATAGCCAAAGATGAACAAGAGTTTTTAAATATTAGTAAAATTTCACAGGCCTCGGTGGCTCGTTTCATTGAATATCAACTAACAGTGGATGGTGAAATTGCTGATAACAAAGCTGTTCGTGAACACCCTTTAATGCAGTATGAAATTGATGTGCTTGCAGAGCTTATTGATTTTGTAGAGCAAATGGGCCGAATTACCTCAGAGAACGTAAAAGAGCTTAAGCAACTTGCGGTATCTGACGGTCAAACCAATATTGGTATTGCAATTTAATATTCAGTAATGCGTATTTTCACTGTAAAATACGCATTTGTTTTTCTTGGCGGAGTAATTGATGCGAATTTTAGGTATTGAATCATCATGTGATGAAACGGGTATTGCCATTTATGATGATGAACAAGGCTTATTAGCACATCAACTGTATAGCCAAGTAAAAGTACATGCTGATTATGGCGGTGTGGTTCCTGAGCTTGCTTCACGCGATCACGTACGTAAAACCTTACCTTTGATTGATGCTGCCTTTGCACAAGCGGGTTGTGGTCCTGAAGACTTAGATGGCATTGCATACACCGCAGGCCCTGGACTTGTTGGTGCGCTTCTGGTGGGAACCTCAATTGGTCGCTCACTGGCTTATGGTTGGAATATTCCAGCGGTTGCTGTACATCATATGGAAGGTCACCTACTTGCGCCAATGCTTGAAGAGGACAAACCGGAATTTCCGTTTATCGCACTACTGGTGTCTGGCGGCCATACTATGATGGTAAAAGTATCTGGCATTGGTGAATACGAAGTGCTGGGAGAGTCAGTTGATGACGCGGCCGGTGAAGCATTCGATAAAACCGCGAAGTTATTAGGTCTTGATTACCCTGGTGGCCCGCGTTTAGCAAAACTTGCGGAGCAGGGTACGCCTAAGCGTTTTGTATTTCCACGTCCGATGACTGATAAACCAGGCTTAGATTTTAGTTTTAGTGGTTTAAAAACGGCGGCATCGCTTGCTATTCGTGATAGCGATGATGACGAGCAAACCAAAGCTGATATAGCTCATGCATTCCAAACAGCGGTAATAGATACCCTAATCATTAAATGTAAGCGTGCATTAAAGCAAACCGGTATCAAACGTTTAGTGATTGCCGGTGGTGTGAGTGCAAACGTGCAATTGCGTGCGCAACTTGAACGAGTAATGCAAGGCATGAAAGGGCGTGTGTATTACCCGCGCACAGAGTTTTGTACAGATAACGGTGCAATGATTGCTTACGCTGGTATGCAGCGCTTAAAAGCAGGGCAGTTTGCTAGCCTTGATATGAAAACTAAGCCGCGCTGGCCTATTGATTCACTCGAAGCGCTTTAATTTACATCACTATTCCTGCTCTGGGGCTTTCTTCTTAGCCCCTACTTTAGGTTCTTCCCCAGCCATCAAGCGAGTAATGTTCGCTCTGTGGCGGAAAATTATCAGTACGGTTAAAAAGGTAACTGGCAGAGTATACAAAGGTTTTATCCACCAAGTATAAATAGGCGCTAATGAAACCGTAACCAGTGCCGCGAGAGATGAGTAACGCGTGATAGCAACAATTAAAAGCCAAGTTGCAATCAACATCCCCCCTAGCGATAAACCAATGGGTAATAACGTGCCAAAAGCGGTCGCGACGGCTTTACCACCTTTAAAGCTAAAAAACAGTGGATACATATGACCCAAACAAGCAGCTACACCAATTAAACCTAACATTAGTGGCTCTATCTTTAAAAAGTAAGCACCCCAAACAGGAATGGTTCCTTTTAAAATATCAAAGACAAGAACTAAAACAGCGGGGACTTTACCACCAAGGCGATAAACATTTGTAGCACCCGGGTTATTCGATCCATGACTGCGTGGGTCTGGTAGTTTAAACAGCCGAGATACAAGGATAGCGGAAGAGACCGAACCTAGTATGTAAGCCAAAACTAACATTAAAACTTCTAACACGCGCTTCCTTATTTTTTAATCTGCACTTTTGGGCTATCATTGGCGGCAAAACCATTTGCCACTCTCGTCGAGTCGGATGTAAGCACCCTATGCAATGCATCTATTCGTTATTGTAGGGGTAATTTTTACATATTAAAACAGTATGACAGCTTATATAGCGCATTATTAAAATTAATAAGCGTTAAGGCTGAGTATTGTTTTTAATATTTATGTCGCTTGGAGTATCAATGGACAAGGTATATATATCACAACTGCACGTAGACACCATCATTGGCGTGTATGATTTTGAAAAAGAAAGTAAACAAAGCCTGTATTTTGATATCGAAATGTTATGTGATATTTCTGCCGCAGCGGCGACAGATGATATAAATTTGGCTCTTGATTATGCCAAAGTGAGTGAGCGAGTGATTGAGCACACAACGGCAAAACCTGTTGAGTTACTAGAAACTTTAGTTGAGCAATTAGCTGCCATTATTTTAGCTGAGTTTGCGACCAGCCAAGTCACTATTCGCGTGAGTAAACCAGCCGCAGTGCCACAAGCGCAAACTGTTGGAGTTGAGATCACCCGATGTAAGGCAAATTAGAGATGGCGCAAATTTTTATAAGCCTAGGTTCTAATGTCAATAAAGAGCACTATCTTCGACAGGCGCTTATCGCGCTGAAAGCTTACTTTCCTGATTTTATTCATTCATCAGTATACGAAAGTGAAGCGGTGGGGTTTGCAGGTAGTAATTTTTATAATTCAGTTGTTGCAGCAAAAACAGATATGCCATTAGCTGAACTATGTAAATTACTGAAAAAAATTGAACTTGATAATGGCCGCACCCGTGAAGATAAAAAGTTTAGCCCGCGGACATTAGATCTCGATTTATTGTTTTATGATGACATTATCTGTGAAACACCTGCGCAATTACCGCGGGATGAAATAACCAAAAATGCGTTTGTATTACAGCCTCTTGCTGAAATAGCGCCTGATTTTTATCACCCCGTAGCTAAGCTAACTTTGGCTGAGTTATGGAAGAATTATAACAACCCCCAACAAAAACTATGGAAGGTGGAGTTTTCTAACCCATGAGTATTATTGAGATAATTGTTTTAGCCCTGATCCAAGGATTGACTGAGTTTTTACCTATTTCGAGCTCAGCGCATTTAATTTTACCCTCACAAGTTTTAGGTTGGCACGATCAAGGCTTAGCATTTGATGTGGCTGTTCACGTTGGAACCTTAGGTGCAGTTGTATTGTACTTTAGAAAAGAAGTGGTCGATATTCTTGGTGCTTGGTTTAAGTCGTTTGGTGCACAAGGTGCAACCGATGATAGTCGTTTAGGCTGGTGGATTATAGTTGCGACTATTCCTGCATTATTAATTGGTTACTTATTCAAAGATTTTGTAGAGAGCTACTCGCGTAATGCATGGGTTATTGCCACCTCAACCATCGTATTTGGTTTGCTACTTTGGTATGCCGATGCTAAAGCAAAGCAAGTTAAAAATATTTACCAAGTAAACTTTTTTAGTGCGCTATTGCTGGGCTTTTCACAAGTGCTTGCTATGGTATTCCCTGGTACATCCCGTTCAGGTATTACTATTACAGTGGGTTTAATGCTGGGCCTAAACAAACAAAGTGCTGCGCGTTTTTCATTTTTAATGTCAATTCCAGTTATTGCTGCAGCAGGTTCATATTATGTGTATCAGTTGGCTACTGCAGGTGAGGCGATTGATTGGCATGCAATTTTACTAGGCGCTGGCTTATCTTTTATATCTGCGTATGCGTGTATTTTCTTTTTCTTAAAAGTGATTGAGCGCATGGGCATGATGCCATTTGTTATCTATCGCTTACTATTAGGTGTTGGTTTGTTTGCATTCTTAATGTTGTAAAATAGGCTTTAAACTTAATCCAAAAACACCTCACGTTGAGGTGTTTTTTTATGTTGGCTATTTGGCAAAAGTCTAATGCCGTGTAGTAATGGTAAGTAAAGCTTATATTTGGCATTATAGCGCCTTACTTATCTCTTATTCATTTTGCTCAGGACAGTAGATGCATATTCATATTCTTGGAATTTGTGGCACCTTTATGGGTGGTATTGCCGCAATCGCTAAATCGTTAGGTCACACAGTGACAGGCTCTGATCAAAATGTGTACCCGCCGATGAGCACACAATTAGAAGAGCTAGGTATAAAGCTCACTCAAGGATATGACGTTGCCCAACTAGAACCTGCGCCAGATATGGTGGTAATTGGTAATGCTATGAGTCGGGGCAATCCTTGCGTTGAGTACGTACTTGATAAAGGCTTACCTTATACATCTGGCCCAGAATGGTTAAAGCATAATTTACTGCAAAATTCGTGGGTGTTGGCTGTAGCAGGCACACACGGCAAAACAACCACAGCTAGTATGCTAGCATGGTTACTTGAATACGCTGGAATGACACCGGGCTTTTTGATTGGTGGTATCGTGCAAAACTTTGGTGTGTCTGCTCGTGTTGGCGAAACACCATTTTTTGTTATTGAAGCCGACGAATACGACACGGCGTTTTTCGATAAACGCAGTAAATTTGTACACTACTTACCGCGTACCTTAATTCTGAATAATCTTGAATTTGATCATGCTGATATTTTTGAAGATTTAAACGCGATAAAGAAACAATTTCATCATTTGATGCGTACATTACCCTGTAGTGGCAAAGTAATTTGGCCAAGCCAAGACGAAGCACTACAAGATGTGATTGAACGTGGCCTTTGGAGCGAAAGCGAAACACTGTTAGGTGATTGGGATTACCGCTTACTTAAAGCTGATGGTAGTGAATTTGAAGTGCTACTAGATTCACAAGTAAAAGGTGTTGTCAGCTGGCAAGCCATGGGCGAGCACAATGTCAAAAATGCCATAATGGCCATTGCAGCAGCCAGACACGTAGGCATCGCGGTATCAGTCAGTATTGCAGGCTTAGCTGAGTTTATCTCTCCTAAGCGTCGTATGGAGCTGAAAGCCGACATTAACTCAATAAAAGTGTATGACGACTTTGCCCATCATCCAACGGCAATTAAAACGACCTTAGCAGGGCTACGTGCAAAAGTAGGCACTGATAAGATAGTTGCTATTTTAGAGCCTCGTTCAAACACTATGAAAATGGGCGTGCATCAACAAACCTTAATTGATTCACTCGATGCAGCAGATGATGTGTATTTATTTGAGCCAGAAAATTTAAGCTGGTCGCTGAAAGAATATGCAGACAAAGCAGGTATGCATTGCATGAAAAGCACTGAGGAAATCATTACTCAGGTTGTTGGCAACAGTGCGCCGTCACAACATATTTTAATTATGAGTAATGGTGGTTTTGAAGGTATTCATCAGCGTTTAATCACTGCTCTTGAACAAAACTAACCAGTATACGGAGCTTAACTGTATGCAATTTAAAGATAAAATAACGTTAGCTTTTAGTGGTGCCTCTGGGGCTCCTTATGGCTTAAGGTTATTAGAAGTATTACTTGAACAGCAGTTTCAGGTGTATGTATTGATTTCAAGTGCGGCAAGAGTGGTCTTTGATACAGAATCGAATATCAAACTTTCGGGTAATGAAGACAAAGCGACAGAGCAACTGAGTACACTTTTTAATGCCGCTCCTGAGCAACTTAAAGTATTTGGTAAAGACAACTGGTTTAGCCCTGTTGCATCTGGCTCTGCTGCGCCGAAAAAAATGGTGGTATGCCCGTGTAGTGCAGGTTCAGTATCTGCAATTGCGGTCGGGGCATCAGATAACTTACTCGAGCGCGCCGCTGACGTGGTCATTAAAGAGCGTGGGCAGCTGATTTTAGTCCCGCGTGAAACGCCATTTAGCGAAATCCACCTTGAAAACATGCTGAAGCTAGCACGACTAGGCGTAACTATTATGCCTGCGGCACCGGGCTTTTATCATCAACCAGAGCAGATTTCCGATTTGGTTGATTTTATGGTGGCGCGAATTTTAGATCATTTAAACATTGAACATACTTTGACGAAACGTTGGGGTTATGGAGAGGGCAAACAGTGAGCGAAAAAACGATCGCATTAAATATTGAAGGCCTAAAAAAGGTTTATAAAAATGGTGTTGAAGCCGTAAAAGGCATTGATTTACAAGTTCAGCAAGGCGACTTCTTTGCCTTACTTGGACCAAACGGGGCAGGTAAATCAACCACTATTGGTGTTATCTCATCGTTAGTGAATAAAAGTGCCGGTCGAGTACAGGTATTTGGTCACGACATTGATACAGACCTTGAAGCAGCTAAGTCAGAACTTGGCTTAGTACCGCAAGAATTTAATTTCAGTCAGTTTGAAACACTAAATCAAATTTTGGTGAACCAAGCGGGCTATTACGGTGTACCAAGAAAGCTGGCGCATGAGCGCGCTGAAAAATACTTAAAGCAGCTTGGTTTATTTGAGAAAAAAGATAAACAAGCGCGCACCCTTTCAGGTGGTATGAAACGCCGCTTAATGATTGCTCGTGCACTGATGCATGAACCTAAATTACTCATTTTAGATGAACCAACAGCGGGTGTTGATATTGAGTTGCGCCGCTCTATGTGGGATTTTCTTCGCGAGATAAATAAGCAAGGTGTGACCATCATCTTGACTACCCATTACCTTGAAGAGGCTGAGCTGTTATGTAAAAACATCGCGATTATCGACAGCGGTGTGATTGTTGAAAACACCACGATTAAAGCGTTACTTGCCAAGCTTGATAAAGAAACCTTTGTACTGGATTTAAAGCAACCTGTGCAGCCAATTAGCATCGACGGTTACAAATACACACTGACTGACGACCACACTTTAGAAGTTGAAGTGGCGAAGTCTCAGGGCTTAAACCAAGTATTTAGTGCGCTGACTGAACAAGGTAATACTGTGCTGAGTATGCGAAATAAAGCAAACCGATTAGAAGAGTTGTTTGTAGGCTTATTAGAACAAGGGCGAGGCGAATAATGTTTAGATATGGAGTAGCGCTAAAAAGTATTTGGATCAAAGAGTGTATTCGCTTTTTACGTATTTGGGTGCAAACCTTAGTTCCGCCGGCAATCACGATGAGCCTGTATTTTGTGATTTTTGGTAATCTGATTGGTTCTCGTATCGGTGATATGGGTGGCTTTAGTTATATGGAGTTTATTGTCCCAGGTCTGATTATGATGTCGGTGATCACCAACTCTTACTCGAATGTTGCCTCGAGTTTTTATTCGACTAAATTTCAAAAAAGCATTGAAGAGCTCTTAGTTGCACCAGTGCCAAACTACATCATTGTACTTGGCTACATGGGCGGTGGTATGACACGAGGCATGCTGGTTGGTTTAATTGTTACCTGTGTCTCTTTGCTATTTGTTGATATTCAAATTCATAATATTTTTGTGATTATGGCTACGGTTATTTTAACGTCGGCTGTGTTTGCATTAGGCGGACTTATCAATGCTATTTATGCTAATAGCTTTGATGATATTAGTATTATCCCAACCTTTATTTTAACGCCGCTAACTTATCTCGGTGGAGTGTTTTACTCTATCACCTTGTTGCCAGAATTTTGGCAAGGCGTATCGCAAGTAAACCCAATTATTTATATGGTGAATGCATTTAGATATGGCTTCTTAGGTGTGTCTGATGTCGACTTATCGGTAGCATTTGGTGTACTTGGTTTATTTATTGTGGGGTTATTTATCTTAGCATTAACCCTTATTAAACGTGGTGTGGGGCTTAGACACTAATGACGGATGCAAATTCGAGAAGTATTGTATCGAATCAACCTGGCTTACATGAAAAGCTAGACGAAATTGTTTTAAAGCACTTAAGTGCTGAATTTAAAAAGCCGATTGCAGAGCATACGCAAGCGGCTTTTGATCAGGTAAACGAAAAGGTGCAAGCGTTTGCAGGGCCTATTATTCTTGATTCCTGTTGTGGTGTGGGTGAAAGCACCGCAAACTTAGCAAAGCGCCACCCAGATGCGTTAGTGATTGGCATTGATAAATCATCACATCGTCTAGATAAGCATGATATTGAATACAAGCAAACAGATGCGGGGCAGTACATTTTAGTGCAAGCTGATTTAAACGATTTCTGGCGCTTGGCGGTGGCTGCAAACTGGCAACCAAGCCATCACTATCTGCTGTATCCAAATCCTTGGCCAAAAGCCAAGCACTTGCAAAGACGATGGCATGGCGCTGCTATATTTCCGTTTATCGTTAAATTAGGCGGTCGCTTAGAGCTCAGAAGCAATTGGGATATATACGTTAAGGAATTTGCCCGCTCATTAGAGCTTGCTGGGCATGAGTGCGATGTTGAGCTGTATGAGAGTGATATTGCCATTACCCCATTCGAACGAAAGTACTGGGCCAGTGGTCAACAAAGCCACCGCTTGGTGATCAACCTTTAATGAATATAGGGAGTTGGCGGTGCAAAATGACTCCCTTGCATTAAAGTAACACCTGCACGAGCAAGCGCGTCTGCTATTTGTTCGTTATCAACTTGCTCAGCGATTACATCTAATTTGAGTTGCTGAGCGTATTTCACCAAGTTTTCAATAAACAGATAGTTATCTTTATTAGTATGAATTTGGCTTACCAACCCTTTATCTAATTTCAAGCCATCGATCTCAAGCTTCCTAATGTGAGGCAAGTTTGAAAAGCCTGCGCCAAATTCATTAATAAAAACCTGAGCACCTTTATTCTTTAAAGTGCTAATAAAGGTTTTTATTTCACCAAAGTAAGCAATCGCATCGCGTTCATGGAATTGAAAGATAATATTATGGGGTTGCGGATAACGCCTTAGCTGTAATTCAAAAAACTCGCTCAAGCTTGGGTCAAGGATATCCTGTGCGGTAATGTTGATACTCCAGCGTACATTGGTTTTCCTAAATTGCTCAATACAACGAGTAAATATAGTACGTCTCAAGGGGCCATCCATGCGTGAGCGCTTTAGTACCATCATAAAGTAATCAGGTGCGTGAATACGACCAGTTGAACTTACCATTCTGGCAAGGCATTGATAATGATCTACGGCCTTACTTTGGTTGTTATAAATTGCTTGAAAATAAGGCACTATGCGATTGTTATCGAAGGCTTCTTTGACTTCTTTAGCAAGGAAAACGTTACTTTTAAATTGTTCTTCAACTTGTTTAAAAACATTTTCATAGCGTATTAAACGCTGGTTGTTTAGTTTGGCCTGCTGAAGTGCTATGTGGGCGTTTTCTATCAGTAATAATTTATTACCTGTAGCGACACCTGCGGATAAGCTGACATAAATAAACGGTTCTTTCAGTGCTGGGATCGCATTGTTAAAAGCGTTTATTACTTCGTCGATATTATGCTCATCAGTATGAGTACGTAATAATGCGATTTTATTGGTTGTTAAGCGGTAAATACCGCCATCACGAGGTATACGTGATTGAAAATACCTAAGTATGTTAGCCATCACTTTATCACTCACTTCACTGCCATAAAAACTGCTGATGTCTTCAAGCTCGTTGATGATGATAATCGCCAATTCCATACGGTGTTTGGTCGTTTTCTTTATGTGATATTCAAGGGCAACATGATTAGCGAAGCCAGTGCGGGCATCTGTTGAGAGGGAGCGTTTAAGCTGTAAGAAATATAATCCTGCTATAAGTAATGCAATAAAGAAGAAAAAGCTACTGGTAACCATCGCCCTTGTAACGCTTTGCTGAAGCTGCTGGTTTAAGTCACTTATAGTAATGTCTGCGCCAGTTATATAAGTTTGGCCATTATCATCGACAAAAGTAACAAAGATACTTTTAAAATACCCCCATTGATCCTGCGATATTTCAAAAACGGGTTCGGTCGAATAAAAGGCTTCTTTGTTAAGTTCTGTCGCTTCGGGGTAGGCATCTAAAAACTGTGTGACACGACCAGTGTTTTGATCTTTTTGAGTGTAACTTGAGGCGCTAAAGTAGACTTTGTCATCGCGAAGGACCATTGCATACACATAAGCAAGTTGCATTTGCTTTGCGTACTCTGAAAGGGCAAGACTCTTTTCTTTGTAGGTAGAGCTGGAAATAGGTAGACCAGCATTGACTGTATTATGGTAGTCATCACCTAGGATATGCTTGACACTGACCGCGGCATTTAGCAATTTGCTATCGATATTTGCCATGATCTCACTACGTGTGGTTTCATAGGTATAATAGATATAGCCAAATAAACTAATAAAAAAAACGGCGAAACCATATAGCAGCCAGCTAGTTTTTTGCATTCCTTTGGGCATAAACGTTCCCTTTGCGGTTATCGTTTGATTATACTTAAAAAATACTTCTCTGATAGTATAAATTGACCGCAAATTTCATCAATAAATCATTTTTTTGTCATCGAAATTATGCCTTTTTAGCTTTATGCGAGACATTTTCGTGATATTCCAGTAAAGTTAGCCAATTTCGTAGCAACAGTGCCGCAAAAGTGTTCACCAAGATGTCCCATCATCAGGTGCATTTTTAGCTGCTAATTATGGGTATTAGGATGGATCAAAAGCGTTGTGCCGTCGCCTCTAAAGAAAGCTTGATTCGTATTTTTACGGTGCCAGAAGCACCAGACTCGACATTAAGTAAAATCGAATCTGAAATTTCTAGCAACTTAGCTGGGTTCTTAAATGAGAATATAGCTGCAATTGAAAAGCCTTTGCACGAAATTGAAAAAGACTTTCAAACGGCCACTATCCCAGAAGAGCCAACCTTTGTTTCTGATTATGCTCAAGATATTATGGAGCAGTTGGTTGCTCATTCAGTGCACACTGCTGCACCAAGCTTTATTGGTCACATGACCTCAGCGTTACCGCATTTTGTGTTACCGCTTTCTAAATTAATGGTCGGTCTAAACCAAAACCTAGTAAAAATTGAAACTTCAAAAGCATTCACACCACTTGAAAGACAAGTTTTGGGCATGATGCATCACCTTGCTTATGGTGAAGACGACAGCTTTTATAGTAAATGGATGCACAGTGCGAAAACGTCATTAGGCGCATTTTGTTCAGGTGGCACTGTCGCTAACATTACTGCGCTATGGATTGCCCGCAACCGTTTATTAAAAGCCGATGGTGACTATAAAGGCATTGCTGCACAGGGATTAATCGCTGGAATGCTGCACTATGGTTACAAAGGCTTAGCTGTGCTTGTTTCTGAGCGAGGCCATTACTCATTAGGTAAAACCGTTGATCTACTAGGTATTGGTCGCGATAACATTGTCGCAATTGCAACCGGCGAAAATAATAAAGTCGATGTCGATGCGATGCGTAAAAAGGCTCATGAGCTTGAAGCGGCTGGCATTAAGGTAATGGCACTTGTGGGTGTTGCAGGGACGACTGAAACAGGTAGTATCGATCCACTAAATGAAATGGCTGATTTGAGCGAAGAACTTGGCTGTCATTTTCATGTCGACGCTGCATGGGGCGGTGCAACCTTACTTTCTTCAAATTACCGCCACCTTTTAAGCGGTATCGAACGCGCTGATTCAATTACCATTGATGCTCACAAACAAATGTATGTGCCAATGGGAGCGGGTCTGGTGTTATTTAAAGACCCTGCAGCGACGGATGCTATTGAGCATCATGCGGAATATATTCTTCGTAAAGGCTCAAAAGATTTAGGCAGTCATACCCTTGAGGGCAGCCGCCCAGGTATGGCAATGTTAGTGCATGCTTGCTTACGTGTTATTGGCCGTAAAGGCTACGAGATGCTAATTGATCGCAGTATCGTGAAAGCGCGCACTTTTGCCGACATGATCAAGCAGGATGAAGACTTTGAGTTAATCTCAGAGCCTGAGCTTTGCCTATTAACCTATCGTTACGTACCAAAAGAAATCCAAGCGAAACTGAAAGATGCAGACAAAGAAACGAAATTAGATATTTACGCTTCGTTGAATCGCTTTACTGCAAGCATGCAAAAGCGTCAGCGTGAAGCGGGTCGCTCTTTTGTATCGCGTACACGTTTAACACCTGCAAAATATGACCATCAGCCCACCGTGGTTTTTCGTGTTGTATTAGCCAACCCGTTAACCTCTAAAGCAATTCTAAAAGATATTTTAGCGGAGCAAAAAGAGCTGGCGAAAACCGACCCGGTATTTAAAAAATATTTAAGTAAGTATATGGATTAACAAAGGGAGCGTGATGCTCCTTATTCACTAAAGCAGCTTGCTTTAATCATGTCACTGATAATCGCTTGCGAAGGTTTAATTTTTTCCATCGCCAAAAACTCATCTGGCTGGTGGGCTTGGTTAATTGAGCCCGGTCCCATGACAATGGTTTCGCAGCCAAGCTGTTGAATGAAAGGGGCTTCTGTACAATAGTTTACAGCGACAGCAGGTTGACCCGAGACTTTTTCGGCCAGCTTTACTAATGCTGTATCCGTGCTGCCGCTAAACGCAGGGATAGGTTCATGCATGTCGATAACACTTACAGCATTTGGGTATTGGGCATTAATCTCTTCTGCGGCTGTTAGCAAAATCGCTTGTAGTTCTTGCACACTTAAACCAGGTAAAGGCCGCATATCAATGTGCATTTCACAACAACCACAAATGCGGTTGGCATTATCGCCACCATGAATATGACCAAGGTTCAAAGTAGGGTACGGAATTTCAAAGTGCTCAACTGAATATTTATTCTTTAATTCTTCTTTGATGATTAACAATTTTGTAATCATTTTATGCATGACTTCGATGGCGTTTAAACCACGTTCAGGATCGGAACTATGGCCTGAGCGACCAATTACTCTAATGGCTGTACTCATATGGCCTTTATGAGTAAATACCGGTGTCATATCAGTTGGCTCACCAATGATGCAGCGCGCTGGTTTTAAGTCTGGGTGGCGGCAAATTTGTTGTGCCCCCGCCATTGTGGTTTCTTCATCGGCTGTGGCTAGGATTAAAAGTGGCTCTGTTTGCTTAGTTTCATCAAGCTCGCTGATAGCCTGTAGTACAAAGGCAAAAAAGCCTTTCATATCAATACTACCTAAGCCATAAAGTTTATTGTCATGCTCGCTGAGTTTAAATGGATCGTAGTTCCAGCGGCTATCATCAAATGGCACAGTATCAGTATGACCTGCAAGCATTAAACCGCCATCTCCTTTACCGCGTTTCGCTAATAAGTTGTAACGGCCTTTGCCGTTTTCAAGCTCTGTGATTTCACATGTAAAACCCAGGCTTTCGCACCAGTCTGCGAGCAAGGTAATTACTCCTTTATTGCTCATGCATAAAGAATCTTCAATCGCACTAATTGAAGGGGCAGCAATTAGCTGCTGATACATAGATATAAAAGAGGGTAGCGACATAAAAAAATCCAAAAATAATTATTCAATCTAATTGCATAACAATATAAAAGTATTTATGATGAATATCAATTCACTTTTTGAGCATAAATATTAGTAAAGCTGTACGATGAACACGAAACGACGATAACCTGATTTGATTACTTTAGACAGTGTTTTTATTCGCAATTGAGCGAGTAATTTTAGGCGTATCGATAAACAGATTTAATAGGTAAAAGTAAGCAATGAATGTAGTGATTATTGGCGCAAGTGGTTATAGCGGCGCAGAGCTAGCAAGTTTAGTTGCTAAGCACCCCAAACTGACCCTACAAGCATGTTATGTGTCTGAAGGGAGTTTAGATAAAGGCAAATTATTAAGCGATTTATACCCTGAGCACCTTGGATTGTTAGAGTATCCACTACAACCTCTAACAGCTGAGGCTTTCCAAGATATCGAAAGCAATGCTGACTATGTATGCCTGTGTACTGATCACAAGGTCAGTGTTGATCTTGCTCCCCAATTTTTAGCCATGGGTAAAAAAGTATTCGACTTATCTGGTGGTTTCCGTTTAGCTGGGAATGAGGATTACCTGACTTATTACGGTTTCGCACATGAACACCCTGCGCTTTTAGAGCAAGCAGCGTATGGTTTAGCCGAATGGAATAGCGATGCGATTAGTAAAGCGAGCCTTGTAGCTGTAGCGGGTTGTTACCCAACAGCGGCTCTTAATTCTTTAAAACCACTTAAAGAAGCAGGGCTATTAGCTGATCAAGCCATTATTGTTAATGCGGTGTCAGGTGTTACAGGCGCTGGCAGAAAAGCCAGTGTTAACACGCACTTTTGCGAAGTGTCACTTGCTCCTTATGGCTTGTTTAACCACAGACACACACCTGAGATTGAGCAGCACCTTGGTCACCCTGTGTTATTCACCCCACATTTAGGTAATTTCCCTCGCGGAATCTTAGAAACTATTTATGTGCAATTAAAACCAGGCGTAACAGTAGAGCAAGTGAGCGCGGCGTATCAAGTGTTAGCTAACGAGCCGTTAATTCGTTTACTTGGCAATAAAATTCCAAGCATTAAAGGCGTCGCTAAACAACCATTTGTTGATATTGCATGGCAGCAAAAAGGTGAGCAACTCATCGTTATGTCAGCGATTGATAACCTTCTAAAAGGCGCAGCAGGGCAAGCATTACAGTGTATTAATTTAGCCATGGGTGAACCTCACCACACTGGTTTGGTAGGAGCGCTGTAATGAAAACTTGGATCATTAAAGTCGGTGGTGCTGTGTTAAATAGCGCAGATGCCGCAAAAGCGCTTTTTGATGTTTTAGCCTCTGAACAAGATAACTTTGTTATTGTTCATGGTGGTGGTGCCTTGGTTGATGCTTGGCTTAAAGACGCCGGCTTTGTAACTGCAAAACATCAAGGTTTACGTATCAGCCCAAATGAGCAAATGCCATATATTGTTGGTGCTCTTGCCGGTTGTGCCAATAAACAATTGATGAGCCAAGCAATCAGCGCTGGCCACAAACCTGTTGGTTTAAGCCTTTATGAAGCGGGTGTACTGGTATCTGAAAAACTTAAAGTATTGGCGCAAGTAGGTCAGTGCTCAGGTAGTTGTGACAGCGTGCTACCTAGCATGCTTGAACAAGGTCGTTTACCTCTAGTGAGCTCTATTGGTTTTGGGGAAGATGGCCAATGGTACAACGTCAATGCAGATGAAGCTGCAGCGGCTATCGCTAAAGAGCTTAATGCAGAACTTATTTTTATGACAGATGTAGAGGCTGTGCTTGATGCCAATAAGCAGCCACTACATCAACTTAATACGCAGCAAATCGAAACACTTATCCTTGAAGGAGTTATTCAGGGCGGGATGGAGGTCAAAGTAAAGACCAGCCTTCTTGCTGCCCAACATTTACGACGTGGTGTGTATATCTCAAGCTGGCTGAAGCCAGAGAACTTAGTCGCTTTATTAAAAGGCGAGCATGTAGGAACGAAAATTACACCATAGGTATTTCATGTTAAAAAATTTCTTAAATGGTCTTGAATTAGACCAAAAAGGCGCACTTAAATTACTAAACTTAGCGCAAAAAATTAAAGCAAACCCAACAGACTTCAGCCAAGCATTAGCGGGCAAATCAGTGGTTACCTTGTTTGAAAAGCCAAGTTTACGTACTCGTTTATCATTTGATATTGGTATTAATAAACTGGGTGGTCACGCAGTTTATTTAGATTCACAAAATGGTGCCATGGGCGCTCGTGAATCGGTTAAAGATTTTGCTCTTAATATCTCAACTTGGGCTGATGGCATTGTTGCTCGCGTGAATGCGCACAAAACACTGACCACACTTGCTGAATATTCATCGGTGCCTGTTGTTAATAGCCTATGTGATTTATATCACCCATGCCAAGCACTTGCTGACTTTTTAACGCTGCAAGAAGTGCATGGCGATGTTAGCAAACTAAAGCTTGCTTACTTAGGTGAAGGTAACAACGTCACACACTCTCTAATGTTATTAGCAGCCAATTTAGGCACTGATTTTGTTGCAGTTTGTCCTAAAGGCAGTTCGCCAGATTCGCAAATTCTCAAGCAAGCAGAGCAAATTGCAGCAATGAATGGCGCGTCTGTTATGGTGAGTGACAGAATTGAGGCGGCAGTTGGCGCAAATGCAGTCTATGCTGATACCTGGGTTTCAATGGGTGATAAAACACCGCTTGAGCAGGTAAAAGCTAAATATATGCCTTATCAGCTTAACCAAGCCCTATTAGAGAAAACCGGTGCGCAGACTGTACTTCACTGTCAGCCAGCGCATCGTGAGTTTGAAATTACCTCTGAGGTAATGGATGGTCCAGCATCAAAAATTATTCAACAAGCAGAGAATCGTATGCACGCGCAAAACGCTCTACTTGTCACATTATTAAATCCAAATTTTGTTTAAGGAACACCAATGAGTTCAATTAAAAAAGTCGTATTAGCCTATTCTGGTGGTCTTGATACATCGGCAATCGTGCCATGGTTAAAAGAAAACTACGGCTGTGAAGTAATCGCGTTTGTTGCTGATGTAGGCCAAGGCGCAGAGGAGCTTGAAGGCGTTGAAGAAAAAGCCATTGCTTCAGGTGCGTCGGAATGCCATATCGTAGACTTAAAAGACGAAATGGTCAGTGATTATATTTACCCAACTTTAAAAACGGGTTCTATTTACGAAGGCACTTATTTACTAGGTACGTCTATGGCGCGTCCAATCATTGCTAAAGCGCAGGTTGAAATTGCCCGTAAAGTAGGCGCTGATGCGCTTTCACATGGTTGTACTGGTAAAGGTAACGATCAGGTGCGTTTTGAGTCATGTTTCGCAGCCCTTGCACCTGATCTAAAAGTGATTGCACCGTGGCGTGAGTGGGACTTATCAAGCCGTGAATCATTACTTGATTACTTAGCTGAGCGTAATATTCCGTGTTCTGCGTCAGCTACAAAAATTTATAGCCGTGATGCTAATGCTTGGCACATTTCTCACGAAGGTGGTGAGCTTGAAGATCCATGGTGCCAACCAAGTGATCAAGTATGGACGTGGACTAACTCGCCTGAGCAAGCACCTAATGAAGCAGAATATGTAACATTAAACGTTGTTGAAGGTGAAGTGGTTGCTGTTAACGGTGAGTCATTAAAACCATATGACTGCTTAGTTAAATTAAATGACATTGCTGCGCCGCATGGTGTGGGTCGTGTTGATATCGTAGAAAACCGTTTAGTGGGTATGAAGTCGCGTGGCTGTTATGAAACACCAGGAGGCACTGTGATCATGGCTGCTCTTCAAGCGATTGACGAGTTAGTGCTAGATAAATCAAGCCGTAAATGGAAAGAAGTGCTTGGTGGTGAGTTCTCTCATTTAGTCTATGATGGTCGTTGGTTTACACCATTAAAAGACTCGATTCTTGCAGGTGCTGAATCACTGTCTGAGTTAGCAACGGGTGAAGTAGTGCTTAAGCTTTATAAAGGCCAAGTCACTGCGGTACAGAAAAAATCACCGAATAGCTTATACAGCGAAGATTTCGCAACCTTCGGCGAAGATGATGTATATGACCAATCTCATGCAGAAGGCTTCATTCGTTTATTCTCGCTTTCAAGCAGAATCTCAGCACTAACGAAAAAGTAATTTAATTATTGCCCTGCATTGCAGGGCAATAGCCGAATTTGGAGACAGTTCAATGGCACTATGGGGCGGACGTTTTTCTACGGGTCCAGATGAAGCGTTTAAACAATTCAACGATTCACTTCCTTTTGATTATCAACTTGCAGAGCAAGACATTATTGGTTCAGTTGCATGGGCTGGAGCGTTAAAACAAGTAAACGTTTTAAATCAGCAAGAATACGATGACTTAGTTGCGGCACTTAATAAGCTGTTAGATGAGGTTAAAGCGAACCCACAAGCAGTGGCTGTAGCAGGGCATGAAGATATTCATTCTTATGTTGAATCAGCACTGATTGATAAAGTGGGTGACCTTGCTAAAAAGTTACACACTGGTCGTAGCCGTAATGACCAAGTAGCAACAGATTTCCGTTTATGGTGTCGTGATACAGCTGAGCATATTCTTGAAGCAATCGCAGAGCTGAAAGGTGAGTTTATTGCCTTAGCTGAGCGTGAGCTTGGCACTATTTTACCGGGTTACACACACTTACAGCGTGCACAACCTGTGTTATTTAGTCATTGGTGTATGGCTTATGTTGAAATGCTTGAGCGTGATGAGAGCCGTTTAAGCGATGCCAAAAACCGTATGAACTATTGCCCACTTGGTAGCGGTGCATTAGCCGGTACTGCGTACCCAATTGATAGGCAAATGCTTGCCGAAGGGTTAGGCTTTACCGGTGCCACACGCAATAGCCTTGATGCTGTATCAGATCGTGATTTTGTGGTTGAGCTATTAAGCTGTGCATCGATTTCGATGATCCACTTATCGCGCATGGCTGAAGATTTAATTTTCTATAACTCGGGTGAAGCGGGCTTTATTGAGCTTTCTGATGGGGTAACATCAGGCTCTTCACTAATGCCGCAAAAGAAAAACCCAGACGCACTAGAGTTAATTCGTGGTAAAACGGGCCGCGTTTTTGGCGCATTCAGTGCCATGATGATGACATTAAAAGCCCTGCCGCTTGCTTACAATAAAGATATGCAAGAGGACAAAGAGGGCTTATTTGATGCGATGCCAACTTGGCTGGCATGTATTCATATGGCGCAAGCGTGTATCAAAGGCATTAAAGTTAATGCAGATAAAACATTAGCAGCTGCAAAAGGTGGTCACTCAAATGCGACTGAACTTGCTGATTATTTAGTGGCTAAAGGTATTCCATTTAGGGAAGGTCATCACATTGTTGGTACGCTCGTGCAAATGGCTATTGCACAAGGGAATAACTTAGAAGATTTAAGTTTAGAGCAATTTAAGTCAGTGCATAGCATTTTCGAATCAGATGTATATCCTGTATTAGAAATAGACGCCTGTATTAAAGCAAGACAAGCGCAGGGTGGTACCTCTCTCGAGCAAGTAACAAGTGCCATCAAATACGCAAAAAAAACAGCAAATAGCGGTACGTGACGCAACCTTAAATGATGTTGAGTCTATTGCTAAGCTAATTCAGCATTGGGCTACGGTAGGTGAAAACCTACCACGAGCTAAAAGCGACATGATTCACTCAATTAATGAGTTTGCTGTCACTGAAGTTGAAAACCAAGTTGCAGGCTGTGCCTCGCTTTATATTTACGATACCGGCCTTGCTGAAATTCGCTCGCTCGGGGTGGACCCCGAATCACGAATTGCCGGGCAGGGACGTCAACTTGTTGAACATTTGCTAAAAAAAGCCAAAAGCTTGGCGCTTAGTCGGGTAATTGTTCTGACAAGAGTGCCAGAATTTTTTGCAAGCCAAGGTTTCAGCTTTTGTAGCAAAGACAGTTTGCCAGAAAAAGTGATCAAAGATTGTGAGCTTTGCCTTCGTAAAGATAATTGCGATGAAGTGGCAATGGAATATATTTTAAAGCCAAGTAATAGCGCGGTGATCCCGTGTAAACACGTGGCTTAATTTTCCCTGGATAGGAAAAACGCACGGTTACCCCTGTGCGTTTTTTTATGTCTGAAATTTAGATTTACTGACTTTTATGATCAAAATGATCAACTTTTGTAAAAGTTGGATCGTTAATTGCTTTTATTATCAATGCGGTGGCAACGTCGCGATGAAGTATAAAAAAGCGTCAAAAAAATGAGAGCGCTTAACTCAGCTTACAAGCTATTGTAAGCTACACTGAAAAAACAATTAACTTAAAGGAATTAACTTATGCAAGTTTCAAACAATAGCCAATTGCAAATGCAAGCTTACAGCCAAATGCAACAAACAAAGCCTGCTTTGGAACAAACTACTAGTAATAAAACCCTGCAATCTGATACAGTAACTTTATCAAGTGAAGCGCTGGCTTTATCTGGTGGTGCTGAGATCCAACGCGGTGGTATCATTGTATTAGATCCGGATAAACGCCCAAATTAATTACACTATGAGTAAAAGATGTATTTAACAGAACATTTTGGTTTATCTCTTCCTGCAATGGTTGTATGGGGATTAATGATGGCATTTTTCTTTAATGCCTTTCTCTGGATTGCAAATGCTAAAAGAAATAATGTTCTGTTAATGCTATCGCTCGTGGTTTTTGCATCTTACTTTACAAGTGATCATTTATTCTCTTGGTTCGATAATTCAAGTGTTTACCTAAGTTGGGCTATCTATGATGTAATTACCTTAGCTGTAATTTTTAGTTGTACCTACTTCATTAAGGGTGTTAAGTCACCAGCATTTACCTATGTAATTTTTGTACTTTGCTCAAATACAATTCTTCAATTATTGATGTATTATGATTTACATATTACTGGTAATGTTAACCCTTGGTTTCTATGGGATTTTTACTCTTTCACTGTCTACTTACTCGATTTTACTATGATCATCGCACTCATAGTTGATAGAGATATCTTGGGTCTAAATACCTTAAAGAATCGTTTTTTACGTACAAGTAAGTCAAAACACCTTCAAAAGCAGTTATAGAATTTAAAGATGTATATAGATGCTTTTTTGGGGGACTTATTAGGGGCCTTCATCGAGTGGGGCTTCTTGATGGCCTTTTTATTTAACTTAGCGGTTAATATTAATAAAACAGATAGTAGAGTTCTTGTTTTATCTTTTATTATGATGATTTCATACTTCATCAGTGGCTTCGTTAAGCTCTCTATTTATAGTTATCTGAACTGGTTTTACTTTGACTTACTAACTATAGCAGTGGTCTTATATTGGATGTACTGTGCCAAGGTAGCAAACTTTTTCGGAACAACATACATCCTTTTAGGACTTATTCTCAACTCAATTCTAATGTTATCGATATACATAGATATTTTTATTTACGAAAACAAGTCAGAGTGGTTTCTTTGGACCTTGTACTCATTTGGCGTAAATACCATTGATGTAATTATGATTCTCGTACTGCTTTTTAATAAGGATTTTCTAAAGCTTCATCATTTAGTAGGGAGAATTTTTTCAAACGAAAAGGTTAAGAGCTTTGGCTGAGTTTCACAAGTATGTAAGTGCTTATCTAGCAACATTTATTATGTGGGGCTTTCTGATGGCTTTCCTATATAACATGGTTAGTAAGTCAATCGTGCCCAATGGTGACAAAACTTTAATGTGGATTTCGCTAACAATGTTTTTGTCTTATTTAGCCTCAGATCCACTAACCTCAGCTACTTTTCAGATTGAGTCGATGAGTTATGCAACTGCCTATGTAGTTTGGACAGTTCTAGATCTAACTTGTATTGGTGCAATACTGCTGATAACTAAGGATAAATCGATCTATAGTTACCCTGCAAAACTCTATGTAATATTAGGTTTATTAATTAACTGTTCTCTTTTTATCAGTATGTATATAGATATTAATATACTTGAGAATACAGAAGAGTGGTGGTTATGGGGCTTTTATACGGTTACAGTCAATATTGTGGATGCAATGATGCTCATCGCCCTTTTCAGTAATAAAGATTTTCTAGGGCTTGTGAAGCTATATAGGCAAGTTCGAGGCCAAGCTGAACCAGCTTGACCTCAATTAGTTAAAAGCGGTATTCCCAACTGGTTCTAAGGGCTGTGTTTGTTTCTGACTCATCGCCTATTTCATCTTTTGAAATAAGCCCCGTCACTTTCCACAGACCATTAAAGACAGATTGTTGATAACCGAGTTCTAACTGCAGCTGACTCATATCCGATGCGAGCTCAGCTTGCGCTGCTTCGCTTTCAATCCAACGAAGCTTAGCATGGCCACCATAACCGTTTAGAGTATGGTAATAGGCGCCTAGGATAGCCGATTTACTTTGTTGTGGTGTTGAGCTGCCAATTAAACGTGAGCGTTGTGTATAGCTACCAGAGCCATATACGCAATCACTAATTTGCTCACAAGTTTGCTCTGTATTGGAGTATTCAAAGTAGCTTTTTAATAGACTTTCTTTCGAGCCAAAATAGCTTTCAACACCTAGCGTATAAAATGGCTCGCTCGGTGCTAAGCCACTTTCATTTCGACCCATTACCTCAGCATAAAATGCCACAGGTTGCGCCGCTAAAGTGGTTGAGTACTTAACTTCTAAGCTAGTTAAACGGTGTGTTGATTCATTGCTTTCGAGTGTAACAGGGTCAATTTCTAGGTTAGTTAAATAATCAGAGCCTGCACTGTTAATTGCTATTTCAAGGCCTGTTAATGGCGTACTTGCAAATCGGAGCGCCCAAAAGTCACCGTCATCTGAGCTATTTAGATATGGCTTTTGTTTGGCGTAAATACCCGTTAACTGCCAGTTACCGATAAATGATAACCAACTTGGGCCTACATATTGTGTATTTGCTCTAGTAAAGCGAACGCCTTTCATTGGCGTCGCATTATTTGATAGTAGTAGGGCGTTATCGTTACTTGGCCCCCACCAATGGCTTACTTGCTCTGCACTAAGTGACCAATTACCCAGGAGTATGGCTAAATAGCTATCTTGGTAAGTAACATGCTGCTTATCAAGGGCGTCATCGGCGTAATTTACACTGACTTTAGCGCTAACACGCTTCCCTGTGATTGAACCATAACTATTTACACCGCTTTCTTGCTGGTGGCGTTTACCAAACCCTTGCTGAGACAGTGGCTCGCTGTTGTAGTTTAGGTGAGTACCTGAACTAGTTTTTTGCTTTGCATTATCAAGAGCATGTTTTACATGCTGATACGCAAATAAGCTTTGCTCATCAAGTTGGCTGGTATTGGCAACGTCTAGGTCCCGTGCGATACCTTGCCACATTAATGGGTAGCTATTAATAGGCTGTTTAATAATGCCCTGGTTAAATAGCATTTCGATTGAAGCGCGAAGCAGTGGGTCGTCGCTTTCTATCCATGGCCCAGCAACACTTGGCGCAGAGATCATTAGTAATGCAGTTAAGCTAATGAACTTTTTTAATTTCATCCGTGAATTTTATCCTGTAAGGCTTTGGCTACAATAGGGTCAACAAACTCGCTCACATCGCCATTGTGGCGTGCAACTTCTTTAACTAGAGTTGATGATATAAACGAATTCTTTTCTGCTGGTGTTAAAAATACACTTTCTAGATCAGGGTTTAGACGACGATTCATATTAGCTAACTGAAATTCATAGTCAAAGTCAGACACAGCACGAATACCGCGAATAAGTACTTCGGCTTTATGGTCGCGAGCTAAATCAGCCAATAAGCCAGAAAAACCAATTACACTCACGTTATCAAGGTGCGCCAAAATCTTATTAGCAAGTTCAACACGCTCATCAAGGGTAAAGCAAGGTTGTTTACTTGGATTATGCGCAATGGCAACAATCACTTTATCGAACATTTTTGCCGCGCGATGAATTAAGTCTGTATGGCCATTTGTAAGTGGGTCGAAAGTGCCCGGATAGATTGCAGTAACGTTCATAACATTCAGCGATTTATAAATTTGCTTGCTATATTAACAGTGTTTTCTCGACTATGCAGCTTAGAAAATACGCGTATCGGATTAGGAACCTTCACCTATATAAGGTACTAAGCCGATTGAGGTTAATATTTTTCAAGGTAGTATTTAATTGTCGCGCATTTGTTTATACTGCTCGGCTGGGGACCGTAATAATCATAAAAAACAGAGTAAATAGGCTATGAGCACAAAGGACAAGATCATACACACCAGCATCGAATTATTTAATCGCCACGGTGAGCGTGCCATAACAACTAATCATATTGCTTCGCATATGGGGATAAGCCCAGGTAACTTGTATTATCACTTTAAAAATAAAGAAGATATTATTCGCCACATATTTGCTTTGTATAGCGACCATTTACATACCCACTTTAAGCCACTGACTCCTGACGATGATGCACTAGAAAACCTAGCGGGCTATCTTGATTCGCTATTTGAACTTATGTGGCGTTTTCAGTTTTTCTACGACAACTTAGGCGATATTTTATCTCGTGATGAAGAGCTGAAAAAAGGCTATATTGCGTTTCAAGCTGAGCTTTTAGAGCAAGTCAAAGATGTGCTGTTTGCATTACGTGAAGGTGGTGTTATTTGCATTGAAGACGAAGATGTTACAGAACTTGCGCATATGCTTAAAATGACCGTGAGCTTTTGGACACCTTACATTAAAGCTCGTCGCTTAAGTGGTGAACTTGCCAGAGCTGATATTTATAACGGTATTTTAAAAGTATTACTGCTATTAAAAGCTCATTGCACCGAGCAACACCTAGAGCAAGTTAACCAATTAAGAGCTAAGTATTTAGCCCTTGCTGAAACAGAGCAAAGCGAACAATAATCCCGCAAAGCAGTTTATTTCCTAGACGCTATAATTTTTGTTATAATCGCGCGCCCTTGAGGTTGCTATACCTTGGGGCGTGTGAAATCCACAGTCTAAGAGTGAACTATGCTTAAATTTATCGTCAAATTACACCCTGAAATCGCGATCAAGAGTAAATCTGTTCGTAAGCGTTTTACCAAGTTATTAGAAAATAACATTAAGATCGTTTTGCGTCGTGTTGACGAAAAAGTTCAGGTAAGAAACAACTGGGACAATATCTCTGTTGTTAGCTTGCTAGACTCTGAGCAAGTTCGCTTAGATATTATCGATGGCTTAAAACGCATTCCAGGTATCGTACAGTTTATTGAAGTAACAGAAACAGACTTCGACTCAATCGACGATATTTACCAAAAAGCACTTGAACTAATCGGCCACACGATTGCGGGCAAAACCTTCTGTGTGCGTTGTAAACGTTCTGGTAAGCATGATTTCACATCGAGCGATGTAGAGCGCTACGTAGGTGGTGGTTTAAACCAGCATGTTGAAGGTGCGCGCGTTAAATTATCTCACCCTGAAGTGACTGTTCGCTTAGAAGTACGTGATGATAAAGCATACATTGTTACTCAAACTCACTTAGGTATGGCGGGCTTCCCGTTGCCAACACAAGAAGATGTATTATCGCTTATGTCGGGCGGTTTTGACTCTGGTGTTGCTAGCTATCAAATGATCCGTAAAGGTGCGCGTACTCACTTCTTGTTCTTTAACTTAGGTGGTGCTGCGCACGAAATCGGTGTTAAGCAGGCGAGTTATTATATCTGGAAACAGTTCAGCTCTACTCACAAAGTGAAGTTTGTTACTGTTGATTTTGAACCTGTTGTTGCTGAGATTTTAGAGAATGTTGAAAACAGCCAAATGGGTGTTGTGCTTAAGCGTATGATGATGCGTGCCGGTAGCCAAGTTGCAGAAAAACTAGGTGTACAAGCGCTAGTGACTGGCGAAAGTATTGGTCAGGTATCAAGCCAAACATTGGCTAATCTAAGTGTGATTGACCGTGTGACGGAAACTTTAATCATTCGCCCGTTAATCCAACACGACAAGCAAGATATTATCAATATTGCGCGTCAAATCGGCACAGCAGAGATGGCAGAAAGCATGCCTGAATACTGTGGCGTAATTTCTAAAAAGCCAACGGTTAAAGCTAAAATCAAAACTATTCTTGCCGAAGAAGCTAAGTTTGACTTCGACGTGCTAAATACAGTTGTTGAAAATGCACGTGTGATGGATATTCGCGATATCGACACCGAAGCAAAAGAAGAGGTGAAAGAAGCTGAGTCTGTATCTGATTTACCTGAAGGGGCGGTTGTTGTTGATATTCGCTCACCTGAAGAAGAAGACGCAAACCCACTAGAACTTGAAGGTATTGAAGTTGTACATTTACCTTTCTTCCGCTTAGCAACTAAATTTGGTGACTTACCAAAAGATAAAGAATATTACTTATATTGTGCTAAAGGTGTGATGAGTCAGCTACAAGCGCTGATCTTGCACGAAGAAGGCTTTAGCAACGTAAAAGTGTATCGTCCGTAAGAGATACTGATAAAAGCGCGAAATGTTCGCGCTTTTTTAATACCTGAAATCATTACGAGAACTTTCCCCTTGTAGCTTAACTTTTTATTTTTATCATGCTGAGCATTGCTTGATTATAGGGGGTTTTTATTCCTAACTTAGCGCCTTGCTCGCACACATAACCACAAATTGCATCAATTTCAGATTCTCGATTATGGCTGATGTCTTGTTGCATAGAAGAAAAGTTTTCAGCGGTGGCTGTCATCACAGAGTAGGCTTGATCCAGCGCCTCGCTGAGTTTTACTTTAACCCCTTGTTTATTGGCAACCAAGCAGGCCTCATTGAGTAAATTAATAATGCGTGTGTTAAATTGCGGTGCACGTAGCTGGCCATTTTTTACGTTATGAATTGCTGTTAACGGGTTAATGGCAATATTCACTAACAGTTTTTGCCATCGCAATGAGTGAATATCATCGCTCACAGAAAAATGCGGCAAGTAACTAAACTGCTGCTCAAGCTCGTTGAGCCTTTCGCTTGCAGTTGCATTACATGCGCCTAGCACACTTTCACCATTACCTGTATGGTTTACGCTATAAGGCGTTGTTTTAAAACCAGCTAAACGCGTTGTTAAAAACGCTAATCCTTGCGTATTCAAAAGCTGGGCATTAAGTTCATCAACATTACCCATGCCATTATGAGAAATAACGATTTGGCATGTTCTACTGAGATAAGGTTTTACTTGCTTAAAGGCCGCTTGAACTTGAAATGCTTTTACTGTTATTAACACCAAATCAAAGGGCGCTGTATGACCAAGCTCTTTGTGATTAATGAGATGGGCTTTGATAGGGTGTGATTTGCCATTACTTGCTTGATAAAAACGTGTGGTCAGGGTCGGCTTACGGGTCAGTAATGTGATGTCATGTTGTGCAGATAAAAAATGGCTAAACAATAAGCCAATCGCACCATCGCCAACAATTAAAACATTAGCCATTACGTTGCTTTCTACCTAAATGAAAACCAAGTTTTATAGCAAAATAGCTGATGGCACCAATAAAGTCAGCGATAAAGTCACCAACCGAGGCTTGACGGTAAGGCAGCATATCTTGCATAAACTCAATGGCCGCACCATATCCGGCTAACAGTAAAATTTGCACCATAAGTGGTAATTTAAAGGCTTTATCCATCACCAAAGCCAGTACAAAGAAAATACCAAAATGCGCCACTTTATCTACGTGTGGGAAGAGGTTACTCACCCCTTTAATTTCTTTGGCAAACAAAATCGTAAAGCCAATAATGCTGGCTAAAAAGATAACTTGGTAAACACGCCTTGTCACAATAAACCCTAAAAATGCCGAAATTGAATGGCCAGTATATCAAACAATTTTTGCATCGCACCTGAACAAGCCGGATAAAAATAGAAAGAATCGACAAATAAGCGTTATAATTGCCAACCATAAATGAATTTAAAAAAGACTATGTTAGGAGAACCCTATGCCTTCATTTGATATTGTTTCTGAAGTAGAAATGAACGAAGCGCAGAATGCAGTAGATAATGCAAAGCGTGAACTAGAGACACGCTTTGATTTTCGTGGTGTTGATGCATCAATCGAACTAAGTGATAAAGTAATCAAGTTAAAAGCAGAAGCACCGCAACAAGTAATGCAACTTTTTGACATTCTTGCTGCGAAAATTTCAAAGCGTGGCTTAGATGTATCTAGCCTTGAGCTTAAAGATGAATCGCGTAGCGGTAAATACGTAATGCGTGACGTTGCTCTTAAGCAAGGTATCGAAAAAGACGTAGCGAAGAAAATCGTTAAGTTAATCAAAGATTCAAAAATTAAAGTACAAGCTGCTATTCAAGGTGAAGAGTTACGTGTAACTGGTAAAAAGCGTGATGATTTACAAGAAGCAATGCAAGTTGTTCGTACTGCTGATTTAGGTCAACCATTCCAGTTCAAAAACTTCCGCGATTAATATATAGCTTTAAGTTTTAAGCTATAAGCCTGCAAGTTTCTGAACTTTACAAGGAGCGTATTTTGAGACGAATATTAGGTTACAGAGAAAAAGATATCTTCTAGCTATTTTCAGCTAGAGGATATTTATGTCAGTAAAAAACAAAGCAATAGATCGTAATAAACACGGTAAAATAAACAGAAAATACACAGGCCCACACAGTACTTATTTTTACCAACAAACACCAAGTTGGTGGGTGAAAATGACGATGACCAAGCCAAGAAGACGTTTAAATAAAGCTCTTTGTAAGATTGTACTTAATGGTGCTGACCCAGAAGGAATTGTTTTCCCGTTAGGAAACTCGAAACCCCATGAGTATTTCTGGTAATCATTGTTTTATAAAAGCCAATCAGCCATGCTGATTGGCTTTTTTACTTTAGGCTTACATCTTAGCACTTAACTTGCAGCTTTAGACTTAAAACTTTGGTTTAGAAGTATAGCCGTCCATTGACTTTCCTCCCCAAAATCATCACAATAACGGCCTATTTTCGAGGTGCTTGCTGTATCTTCAGATACGTTTTATTTCAAAGGGTGAAATAGTCGCAAGATAATCGGGAAGTTGGTGCGTTTTCAGGGAGAAAACAATGCCAACACTGCCCCCGCAACGGTAATGTAGATGCCATGCATGTACAGAGTCCGGAGACCGGCCTTGAAGTAACTTACTATTCGCGTGTGCGGTGGGCACAGGCTAGGGGATATCATGCTAAATAAATCTGCGTTAGGCGTAGCGGTTGCTGCTGCGTTGTCTTTTTCTGTATCTGCTGACGAGCAATCAATCGAGCACATCACAGTTTCTGCCAATAAATTCGAACAATCAATTAATGATGTATTAGCCAGTGTTACTGTCATCGACCGCGCTGATATTGAAGCAAGCTATGTTCGTGACTTACCAAGCTTACTAGCCACTCAAGCAGGCTTTCAAATTAATGCCAATGGTGGTTTTGGGCAAAGCTCTGGTGTGTCATTACGTGGTGCAAGTTCTCGTCATACACTTATTTTAATTGATGGTGTACGCACAGGCTCTGCAACACTTGGTTATAAAAGTATTAGCAATATTCCTTTAAACAGTATTGAGCGTGTTGAAGTAATTAAAGGCTCACGTGCAGCTGTATATGGTTCTGATGCGCTAGCTGGTGTGATTAATATCATTACCCGTAAAGCACAAAACACGACCTTAGATGTTACTTTTGGCTCAGACTCTTACCAAGAGTACCAAGTAGCGACAGGTGGTCAGTTTGCAGGTGTTGATGTTGCCGTTAATGCCGGTTATGAAAAAACAGATGGTTTTGATGTTCTGCAAGGCTTAGCGCCAGATGAAGACGGCTACGAGAACAAAAACCTTGGCTTTAATCTTGGTTATCAAAATGAGCAGTTAGGTGAGTTTTTAGCGCAAGCACAATACTCAGAAGGCGAAGCAAAATACGATAGCGCTTATAGCCCTGCAGACAGCACCGTAGAAAAAGGCGAGTTCGAAAATTACCAAGCTTCACTAGGTTGGAAAAAGGCTTTCGAAAAACACAGTCATGCCATTGATATTGCCATATCAAGTGATAGCTCAGATGACTCACGCATTGATTACACTGGCGCAACGGTGGTTGATAAGTTTGAAACTGAGCGTGAGCAAATTGATTACAATGGCCAATACTTTTTCAATCAAGCGCTGACTCTTAGTGGCGGTTTGAATTGGTATAAAGATGAAGTGAACACTAACTCAGGTACTTATTTAAAAGACAGCCGTGAAGTATTCGCTGCGTTTGTTGGCGCTTATTATGACGACGAACACGTGCTGGCAAACCTAACCGTTCGCCAAGATGATGATCAGCAGTTTGGTGATGAAACAACTTACACTGCAGCTGTTGGTTATCACTTAAATGACATCGCGACATTCCGCGTAAGTCAAAGCACTGGCTTTAAATCTCCAACATTTAATGACCTATATTACCCAGGCTCAGGTAACCCAGAGTTAAACCCTGAAACATCAGATAACCAAGAGCTTGGCTTATCACTGAATGTGAATGATATCAGCCTTGATATTGCGATTTTCCGCAGCGAAATCGACAACAAAATCGCTTGGGCACCAAATGCATCAGGGCAGTGGATCCCAACCAATATAAACGAAGCTCGCCACGAAGGTGTTGAGTTTAGCTTTAAAAACCAAGTGTTTGGCTTTGATCACAGCTTTAACTTTACCTACCTTTCAGCGGAAGATACTGAGACAGGTCAGTCTCTAACCTATGTGTCAAACCACAGTGTGAATTGGTCATTAAACAAAGCATGGGGTGATTTTGATGCCGGTATCGATATGCAATACCGTGGTGATCGTGATGGCAAGTTAACGCACTTACCTTCTTATACGTTATGGAACTTAGTTGGTCACTACCAAGCGACTGACAACTTAACTGTGTCACTACGTGTAGAAAACCTATTCGATAAAGAGTACAACGCCGTTGATGCCTATGGTACAGACCTAGATGGTGATTACATCAACGACGAATTTTATTACTACAACACGGCTGAGCGTCGCCTGTTTGTAGGTGCCCGTTATCAGTTCTAATAATAAGGAAAATTATTAGTTCTGCGTCTAAAAGCTCGCTACCTACTTAGCGGGCTTTTTTCATTTTAGTTTATCTGCGTAATACTGTTCGAACTTAGCAAGCTTAGGGGCAATCAGAATACTGCAATAACCTTGATTTGGGTTTTCATTGTAATAGTCTTGATGGTACTGCTCTGCAGGGTAAAAGTTTGTAAGCGGGCTCAGCTCGGTGACTATCGGCTCACGAATTTGCTTTTGTAAAGCATCAATCATGGCTTGAGATTCTGCTTTTTGCATTTCATCATGATAGTAAATAACACTTCGATACTGGGTGCCGACATCATTACCTTGGCGGTTTAACTGTGTGGCATCGTGTAAAGTGAAGAACATTTCAAGCAGGGTGTTATAGCTTACAATACTGCTGTCAAAATCGAGCTGAACCACCTCAGCGTGACCCGTTAAGCCGGTACAAATTTGTTGATAACTAGGGTTTTCAATCTCACCGCCTGCATAGCCTGAGCTGACATTAAGCACGCCTTTTACGCGTCTAAATGCGGCATCAATACACCAAAAGCAGCCGCCGCCAAAAGTGGCTATTTGTATGTTGTTATCCATATTTCACTTCCTTACCGTTTTGCTGACTATAGCCGAAAAAACAAAACGCCGTAAAGACGGCGTTTTGTTAAAGCTCAAGCTCGTTTAAATTTCTTCTAACGGCTTGTCTTTTGCTTGTTGTTCTAACTTGCTCTGTAAATACTCAGGCGACTGGGTATTTCGGGCAAGTGCGCTGTATGCAGCAGGTACGACGAATAAGGTCAGTAAGGTTGCAACAATAACACCAGTAAATACCACCACACCAATTACCATGCGGCTTTCTGCACCTGGGCCACTTGCAAGTACCAGCGGTACTGAACTCATCACGGTGGTCAATGAGGTCATAATAATTGGGCGTAAACGTTGTGTCGCAGCTTGGGTAATCGCTTCGTTAAACTCCACGCCTTTATCACGTAGTTGGTTAGCAAACTCAACAATCAAGATACCGTTTTTCGCACTCAAACCTATCAGCATTACGATACCAATTTGGCTGTAAATATTCAGAGTAAGTCCGGTGTACCACAAACCAAATAATGCACCCACTAAACCAAGAGGCACAGTAAGCATGATCACAAATGGGTGAATAAAGCTTTCAAACTGGGCTGCAAGTACTAAGAAGGTGACTGTCAGTGCCAATATGAATACATAGGTCATTGCCGATGCACCTTCATAGAACAGCTGCGATTCACCCTTGTAGTCAATTGCACCGTCGATGTCGTTTTCTTCCGCTGCAACTTGATTTAAGAAGTTAAGTGCTTCTTCTAGGGTATAACCATCTGCTAAGTTCGCACTTAAAGTAATTGCGCGCATACGGTTATAACGGTTTAAACGCGATGCAGTGGCTTCTTCCTTTAAGCTAATTAAGCTATCTAGCGGTACTAATTCGCCACTACGTGATTTTAAATAGATATTTGAGATATCAGTCGGGTTAGCAAAGTCTTCTTTGGTGCCTTTTAAAATCACATCGTATTCTTCACCGCGGTCGATAAAGGTCGTTACGCGGCGTTGGCCTAACATGGTTTCTAGCGTGCGACCCACATCTGATACAGAAACCCCTAAATCAGCGGCTTTGTTTTTATCAATGTTGATTAAAAACTGCGGGAATGTTTCTTTGTAATCGTGATCGATTCTTACCAAGCCTGGGTTTTTCTCAGCACGCTTAATAATACGGTCTCGCCAATCGGCTAGCTGGTCGTAATCGTTACCTTGCAGTACAAATTCAATCGGACGAGATGAACCGCCGCCACCAATACCACGACGCATAATGGCAAACGCACGCACATCAGTCACTTCAGTCATTTTACCGCTGATTTCGTCCATTACTTCCCAGGTTGAGCGTTTACGCTTATCCCAGTCAGCCATACCAATGATAGCAACACCACCTTGACCACCCCAGCCCGGCACACGAACAAGCACTCGGCTCAATTCACCAGACTCAGAGTAGGGCATTAAACGTTCTTCAATTTTAGCCATGTTTGCAGCGTTATTTTCATAACTCGCGCCCTCAGGGCCACTCATCATGATAAAGAAAGTACCGCGGTCTTCTTTTGGCGTAAGCTCTGATGGCACTTTTTGGAATAGCATAAAGCTAGCAACACCGGCCAAAATCATAGTCAGTAGTAAGCTCCACTTACGGCTCATATTTGAGGTGAGTGAGTTACGGTAGGCATTTTCGATTTTGTTAAAGCTTCTATCCATCCACTGGCTAAACTTGCTTTCTTTTTCTGATGACTTCAAAACCTTTGAACAAAGCGCTGGAGAAAGCGTTAACGCAGTAATACTAGAGAAGAACACCGCGGCGCTTACCGCCATCGCAAATTCGGTAAAGAGGGCACCGATTCGGCCATCCATAAACACCAGAGGTACGAATACCGCAATCAATACGAGGGTTGTTGCTATAATCGCAAAGCCAACTTCACGGGCACCACGAAATGCAGCAAGTAGTGGTGGTTCGCCTAATTCGATACGGCGGTGAATGTTCTCGAGCATAACAATCGCATCATCCACCACTAAACCAATTGCCAGCACGAGGGCTAGAAGAGTCAGTAAGTTGATTGAATAACCCATAGCTAGCAAGAACATAAAGCTACCCACTAACGCCACAGGTACAGTTACAGCAGGCACTAGCGTTGCGCGGATATTGCCTAAGAATAAGTAAATAACTAAGACAACCAGCGCCATTGAAATAACGAGTGTGCGATAAACTTCATCAATCGATTCTTTGATGAAAATTGATGAGTCATAGCTGTCTTGAATGGTGGTGCCTTCTGGCAGGTTACGCTTAATTTTTTCAAGCTCTGCGCGGGCATTATCAACCACGGTTAGGGTATTAGCTTTGGCTTGTTTGACGATACCCAAACCAATCATGTTACGGCCATTACCACGGAATAAGCTTTCGTCGTCCGCGGCTTCTAAGTGCACATCAGCCACTTCACCTAAACGCACTAAATAGCCGTCTTCACCCCGTTTGATCACTAGGTTTCTAAAGTCTTGTTGATCTTTATAACTTCGTGCAGTACGTACAGTAAAATCACGGTCGATAGATTCGATTTCGCCGGCAGGTAATTCAACGTTTTCAGTTCGTAAAGTGGTTTCAATATCACTACTGGTAATACCGCGCGCAGCCATTGCTTTACGGTTTAACCAGATTTTCATTGCGTATTTACGCTCGCCACCCACGCGTACGTTTGAGACACCATCAACAACGGCTAATCGGTCAACAATAAAGCGCTGTGCGTAATCAGATAACTGCAATGAATCCATGGTGGTACTGTTTAGTACGAACCAAGCAATTGGGCTTTCATCACTGTTTGATTTAGACACCTCTGGCGGGCGAACCTGCTCAGGTAAGCTATCAAGGGCACGGGCTACACGCTCACGTACATCGTTTGATGCGGCATCAATATCGCGGCTAATATTAAATTCAATGGTGATATTTGAGCGGCCATTTCGGCTCGATGAGTTAATACTTTTAATGCCTTCGATACCCGAAATACGGTTTTCGAGGACTTGGGTTATTTTGGTTTCAATGATCTCTGCGCTAGCACCTGTGTATTCAGTGCTAACACTAACAATCGGCGTTTCAATATCTGGGTACTCGCGCAGTGGCAGCATAGAAAATGCCACCAAGCCAAAGGTGAGTAATAATAGGTTTATTACGATCGCGAAGACCGGGCGCTTAACGCTAGTATCAGTAATTTTCATGGTTTAGCCCTTGATACTTACTTTGCTGCCAGTACGGATCTTAATGATGCCTTCAGTCACAACTTGTTGGCCATTTTCAAGGCCTTTATCAATGGCTACCCAGCCATTGTGACGACCAGCCACATGCACTTCGACTTTGTTTGCAACGCCATCTTCAATTTGGAACACATAGTGTTTGTCTTGTTGCGGGATCACGGCTTTCTCAGGCACCATAAGTGCTTGGCTTGAGCTTAACTCTAAGGCGGTGTTTAACAGCATACCAGGGCGTAATAAACCGCTTTTATTGATAAAGCTGGCAGTCACTTCAACGCTACGGGTAATTGAGTCTATGCGCGAGCTAATGTGAGTAACTTTACCGGTAAAGGTTTTTTCTGGGTACGCATCATTTTGCGTCATCACTTTCATACCGAGTTGCAGTTGCGCTAAGTATTTTTCTGGCACTTTAAAATCAACTTTGATGATGCTGATATCATCCAGTGTGGTAATGTTAGTTGTGCTATTTACATAGGTACCAATTGAAATTTCACGCTTACCAAGCAAACCTGAAAAAGGCGCTTTAATCGTCATTTCTGCCAGTTTTGTTTTGGCGCTCTCTAGTTGTGCCTCAGTTGCGTCAACGCGAGATAACTGCTCTTCTAGTAACGATTTAGCGGTAGCCTGTGAGCGAGATAGTTCAGTAAGGCGTTCAAGTTGACGGCGTTCTTCACGTAAATTAATGCTTAGCTCTTTAACAGCTAACTCTTCTTCTTGAGATTGCAATTGAACCAGTTTTTGACCTTTACTAACTAAGTCGCCATCATTGAAAAATATATCTGTAACATAATCGTTTTGCGCACTGCGAATATAGATCGCTTGGTTAGCACGAGCACTACCTATTGCTTCTATGAGCACAGCATTTTCTTCAGATGTGACAGTGTGAGCTGTTACTTGAGTTGCAGCGCCTGAGAAGTTGCTCTGCTCACCTTGGCTCGAAGGAAGGTATAAGTAAATGCATAACCCTAGAAAAAGGGTAATAATAAAAGGGAATAGTGCCTTACCAGATTGTGTAGAGTACATCGTCGTGTTACCAGAAATTTAGTTGAGTGTAGTGTACAAAATTAGTACGTGCCACGTATGTCAGGTATCTCATAAATTTGTGCATTTAGCGTAAAAGTGAAAAGTTATGCTAATTTGTTCCTTTATTGTGACAAATTAAGAAAGGTTTAGAATGAGTAAAGCACCAAAGTGTAATTATTGTTTAACGCTCAGAAAAATAATATTGGTCACAATTGTGATGTTTATTTTTTACTTCTCTGTTTATGGATAAAAATCTTCCTGCACTAAAAGTGCGTGCTCAATCATCTCGCCATGGCAGTGAGTTTTTAATTGTTGGCGGAATTGGGTTAATCATTATTATGCTGGTTAATTTATTGAGACCCGGTGAAATTAGCATTGTTGAGATTTTTTTAGCCACAACCTGCATAGCGGCAATTTTTATTGGCTTTTTAAAAACTCAAGAACCATACTTTAGCTTAACTTTTACTCAGAATTTGCTTATTTATCATCATAAGATTGGGAATTGGCAGTTAAATCGTGCTAATTTTCATCATAGTGGTATACCAAAAGTGGAACAGGGCTTAGAATACCTTGAGTTAAATGCAGTTGGTATTAAACTCAATAACATAGATGAATTTTTAACACAGATTCACCCAAGAATTGCCGGACGATTACTTATCGAGCAACGTCATTTATTTATGCAAGTCATTCAAAAGTATTGCAAAAATGGTGATTGCCCATCAGAATGGTTAATAGAAGAGACGGACTACACGGCCCCTAGTGGTCAGATTTATAAAGGATTGATTGCCATGTTTGCCAATCGTACGCAACATTTAAGGCAGTTGACAGGATACGATTTACTATTACCTGCCAATGTTCTTGATGTTGATATTTGGCAATTCAGTGCTGATTTGAATCGTTGGAAACTGAACCCTAAAGAGTTCTTAGAGACTCGCTTACAGAAAAGTAAGCTATAGGCGGCAGTTATGTAGTAGGAAAAGACTATGAGTCAAGAACGTTCTTTTATTAAAAGCGGTCGAAACACAATTATACATAAAGATAAGAAACTCGATTTAGTGGTTGTGAATGGTGAGAACCATCCGCGCATTAAAGTTACTCAAAATGGTTTAGAGCCGTTTAAAGAAGACCTGCCAAAAAATCGTCGCGAGGCTAAAGAGCGTTATTTAGAAATGGTGTATGTATCAAGCCCAGATGTATTTGCAGAAGAAAAACGTTTGTTGTTTATCCAAGCCCTAGATGGCAGAGAATACAAAGTTGATTACAGTAAAATAGGCACCAAGCTCTTCGTACGTATCCACCAAGAAAGTTATTTATAACCCCAAGTTTGGCATTTTAATTGCTAGTTGTTAGTTTATTTGGCAGCCGGTTATTGCCGGCTTTGTATTTTAAGGTGGTATTCATGAGATTAGTGCCTCTTAGCCTAATAGCATTAACCACATTAACAGCTTGTGGTGGTGGCGGTTCGAGTGATTCGAATACAATCGCAGCGACAGTTAATGCTGGTTCAGATCAACAAATTATTGAAAAAAGTGAATTTACTGTCTCAGCTAAAGGCTCTCCTGCAGATGGTACCTTTACTTGGGAGCGTGTCAGTGGCCCAGCAGTAGAAGGTTTTCCTGCCGAAGGTGCTGAACAAACCATCACAGCTCCTGATATTAAACTTAACTCAGAACTTGTTTTAAAAGTAAATTACCAAACCGACGATGGGCAACTTGTTTCCGATCAGGTCAGTATTTTTATTACCTCGAATAATCAACTGCCAGTTGCAGTGATCACCCAAACTGCGCCAGAAGAGTTACCGTCAAAATATAATGATGTGATCACATTAAGTGGCGAAGAATCTGCTGATATAGATGAAAACGGTACAGTTGACAGTTATTTATGGACTCAACTTGATGGCCCTGATTTAACGGCTGACAACTACAACAACCAAACCATTAGCTTTACTCACCCACTACTTGAATCAAACACAGCGATGACATGGCGTTTAACTGTAACGGATGATGAAGGTGGCTCAGCAAGTACTGAGGCGTCGTTCACCTTAAACAAAACGGTTGAGGTAATTATTGCTGATGCAGGTGTTGATCAGCAGGTTATCGAGTTTGATACCGTAACCCTTGATGCCAGCAATAGTGAAATTGTGACGGCAACAAAATCATGTTTTTGGCAGCAATTAACAGGTGAAACAGTAACGTTGGCAAACCAGAACCAATGTATCACGACGTTTGTAGCCCCTGATGTTGATACCGATTCAGAGCTTAGTTTTGAAGTTACCGTGACAGACAGTAAATCGCGTAGCGACACAGATACAGTGATTATTGATATTAGCCCAAAACCACTGGGGTTAATTAACGATACCGGGATGAGTGATTGCTACAACAATTCGCAAAAAATTAATTGCAGCAGCGAAGACTTCCCAAGCCAAGACGCAGATATAGGTCGTGACAGCGTCGCAAATCAGCTCGATAAAGTCGGCCTAGGTGATTTGGCATTTGATTTTACTAAGATGAATGAGTTTGCCGACGAACTCCCAGATGATGCGACCAGCTTTAGTTGTGTTCGCGATAATGTAACTGGGCTTATTTGGGAAGTAAAAGAAGCAAGTTCAACATTGCCACCGGCAACCTCCGAGCGTGCAGCATCAAATCATTATACTTGGTATTTAAATGGTTCAAGCGGTGTGCAAACGGGTAGTGTACAAGGGGCTGCGGGCTCTACCTGTCCAAGCACCAGTGACTGTGGCCTACAAACTTACATTAATGATGTGAACAGCAGCGATTTTTGCGGTGGTACAAATTGGCGTGTGCCAACTTACACGGAATTATTAGGGTTATTAGATTATGCCAAGCAAGGTGAGTCTACGTTACTTAACAGTGACTTCTTCCCAAATCAACCAAGTGATACTCAGTTAAGCACTGGTAGCAGTTCATTTATGCCTTATTGGACTTCGCAAACCGCGGCAGACGGTACAAGTTTATCGCAAGCTTATATTATCGATATGAGTAGTGCTAATGATTTAGCGTATCCGAAAAGTAACACCGCCTTTGTGCGCTTAGTTAGAACGCCAGGAGAGTAATATGCGAAAGTTACCATTAATTACAGCACTTACTGTTATTGCTCTTCAATCGGGTTATGCCGCTGCGCAAGTATGTTATAGCGCTGTCAATGAAACGACTCCTGATAGCCGCTTTGTTATTAACGAAGATGGCACAGTGAGCGACAGCGAAACAGGTCTAATGTGGCAACGTTGTACCTTTGGTCAAAGCTACAACGCTGAAACGGATACGTGTGAAGGTAATAGTCAGCAGCTTACTTGGGGCGAAGCTTTACGCGGGGCTGAAAATGCAACCTTTGCTGATTACAGCGATTGGCATGTGCCAAATGTTAAAGAGTTAGCCAGTATTTTAGAGCACAGTTGTGTGCAGCCTAGCATTAACGAAAACGCATTTTTATCGACTAAGCTGCAAAACTACTGGAGTAGCACTTCAGGGATCAGTCGCACTGATCTAGCTTGGGTGTATCAATTTGATAAAGGCATCAACAGTCTTCACGCAAAAACGTCCGATGTTTATTTGCGTTTAGTGCGCTACGAAAAGTAGCCTTTAATAATCTCTAACCGCGCTTGCTCAAGCGCGGTTTTTATTTCTGCGCCTTTAATACCTTGCGCAATAAACTGTTGCGGGTTAACAGCTCGTGCTTGGGTGGCTGCGTTTTTGAGAGAGTCATAACAAACTACAGGCTGTTGGTGACTAACTTCTAATGCTTTGAGTACTTGCTCAAAACGTTCAGGGCGACGCCATAAATCAAGTTGATTAAAACAAGCAAAAACGGCCTCGCTAGTCGGCTTTTCTGCACTTAACCTTGTTTGATGAGTTTGGCTAAACAGCGCTAAATCGCGCACTTCATTAGGTAAGCGTATGTTGCTAGCTATCGCTTTTATCTCATCGCTTGAAAGCGCTAAGGTAACTTGGCTGAATAATAACGCAGTGTCACTAATTTGTTGTTCATTCGCATAGGCAAAGCGAGCTTGTAAGGTACGGTAAAGCTCATCACACCATTTACTTTCAAGCTCAGGGCTAATTACATGCAGGCCGCCAATGCTGGCAAGCACATTTAAAAACTCGCTAAATGCGCCATCACTGAGGGATTTTTCGCATTCTAACCAAACGCGTTCAGCAGTTAGCGTGTTCAGTTCACCGGCTTTAACCATTTCGGTCAATAGTGACTGGGTTTCTGGCGCAATAGTAAAACCTAGGTAATGATAACGAGCAGCAAAGCGGGCTACTCGCAATATGCGTAGAGGGTCTTCACTAAAGGCATCTGAGACATGGCGTAAGACACGATTTTCAAGGTCTTGCTGGCCAGAAAATGGGTCAACTAAGCTGCCATCTTGGGCTTGTGCTATGGCGTTTACGGTGAGATCTCGACGAACTAAGTCTTGCTCTAATGTGACATCCGGCGCGAAATCACAAATGAAGCCAGTGTAACCTTGACCTTTTTTTCGCTCGGTGCGCGCCAGCGCATATTCTTCTTTACTTTGTGGGTGTAAAAATACCGGAAAATCTTTACCAACTTGTTGATAACCTTGGCTGATCAGTTGTTCTGGCGTGGCACCAACTACCACATAGTCGCGTTCTTTAACGTCACGACCAAGTAGGGCGTCTCTGACTGCGCCACCGACTAAATAAACCTGCATAAAACACCTATAATTTTACCTTTTCGCTATTTTACGTTATTTAACCAATAAAATGTAAACAAGGTTTTAAGTAGCGATGTTTTTTGCCATTATAGACCGTGATTTTAAACGCAAGGAATAACACGGTGTATTTAAGCTATTTTGGCTTGTCAGAAAAACCCTTTTCGATTGCCCCAAATCCTGAGTATTTATTTCTTAGTGAGCGCCACAAAGAGGCATTAGCGCACCTTACCTATGGATTAGGTGAAGCGGGAGGCTTCGTATTATTAACAGGCGAAGTGGGTACAGGTAAAACAACACTAACAAGAAGCCTGCAAGAGCAGTTACCTGAAAACACGCAAGTGGCACAAATTCATAACCCAGCTTTGTCACAGCTTGAGCTGCTTGCCAGTATTTGTGACGAATTAAAGATTGAGTATGACAGCGCGAATGCGACTCTGAAGACACTTACTGATGTGATTAAAAAGCACCTTGAGGCAAATAATCAAGCGGGCGGTCATACCATTTTAATTATTGATGAAGCTCAATTACTCGCTCCTGATGTGCTAGAGCAATTGCGCCTGTTAACCAATATCGAAACAGATCATAAAAAGCTACTGCAAATTGTGTTAGTAGGGCAACCTGAACTGCAAGAGTTATTAAAACGCACTGAATTAAGGCAGCTTGCCCAGCGCATTACGGCTCGTTATCACTTATTGCCACTTACTGAAGGGCAGGTGTTTGCCTATGTTAAGCATCGTTTATTTAAAGCGGGGACAGAGCAAGCCTTGTTCTCAGGGGATGCGTTAAAAGCGATTTATCAGGTTACTCAAGGGGTGCCGAGATTAATCAATTTGTTGTGTGAGCGGTGCCTCGTTGGTGCATTTTCACAGCAAAAGCTAAGTATCGACAGTGAGCTTGTAATGCTCTCTGCTGCTGAGGCTCTTCCTCCAACCAGTACCCCTGTTGCAACAGTAACAAATAAAGAGCCGAGTTATGTTTGGCTTTACCCAGTTTCATTTTTAGCCGTATTAGGAATGGGTATTGGTTTATCCTACCTAATATAACGAGTGTTCATTTATGTCCTTATTATTAGATGCAATTAAACAGTCTGATCAGCATGCACAAACTGCTGTAGATCATGACCAAGCCGCTCTTGCGCTCAAACAACAGCAAGAATTAACGCGCTATCGCCGTTTGGCCTTTTCATTTGGCCTATTACTGGCGGCGATATTAACCCTTATGGCAGGTTTTTCGATTGGTAAATGGTTACAGCAAACTAAAGTTGCTGAGCAGCCAAAGGTTGTTAATAACAGTAATGAAGCCGCAGAAAGCGTTGCGACTGAAGTTGAGGCAAACCCTGAAACACAACAACCAACGATGCAACAGCAAGTAGCACAAAGCCAAACCCCGCAAGTGACTAATAACTCAGGGCAATCACCTGCCATGCCACAAGGGCAAGTGCATCAATCTGTACCGCAACAAATGATGCAGCAGACTCCGGTGCAAGGTCAGCAATATCAGTGGGTGCAAGTACCTGTCAATTCAGCCCCAGTGTATGCTAATCAAGGTTATCAAGTTCAGCCTCAGTACCAGCAGCAAGCTATGTATCAAAATCAGCCCGTGTATCAATCACAGCCACAGTTTTCGCAGCCAATGCAGCAAATCAATCCGCAGCAAATGAGCAGTAATGGCATTGATTTAAGTAAATATAAGGTGCTAGGCAAGCCGCTTGATGGTCAGCCAAGTCAACCGGCTTCTCAACCATCAACAAATGATGAATTAAGAGATGTGCCAGATACATTGAAAGATGCCTTTGCTAAAGCGGTTGAAGATGTTGATAACAAACATAGTGTTGATATTACCCGTAGCACTAAAAACACGTCTTATGCAGAGCCTATTGAGCTTTTGCCAGATGCATTACAAAGCCTTATTCCTACCATAAAATATCAAGCTCACATTTATGCTTCAGAAACATCGAAGCGCTGGATTAAGTTAAATGGTCGTGAGTTATATGAAGGCGATAACATCGGCGTGTTATCAGTAATTGAAATTACCCCAGAGCAGAGCTTATTAAGTTACGATGGCTATGAGTTTACCTTAAAAGCATTACAAGACTGGCCTGAATAGCCAGTCCTGAGCTTAAGGGATTAAGGTAAAATTGAGTTCTTAAAAAAGCGGATCAGGTCGATGTTGAACTCAGTCGGCCTGACGGCGGCTTCTAAACTGTCGTGACAGCGACTATTTGCTAAGTTTATATCCTGTATTTCGGTATAGCGTGCATGTTTAGCGTTATAGAACACTTTAACTTGAGGTTTTAAAGGGCTAGTAGGGTTACTGTGAGTGACCACACCTAATTTTTGGCTTTCAAGTTTCACTAAGGTGCCGACTGGGTGAACACCGATGCACTGAATAAACTTAGTGACTAGGTCTCCGTCAAAGCTATCTGGACAGCCGTCTTTTAATATTTTAAATGCCTTAATTGGCTCCATACCAGCTTTATAGACCCGCTCTGCGGTTAATGCATCATAAACATCAACAATCGAAGCCATACGTACGTACAAGCTAATCTCTTCAGCACTTTTACCAAATGGGTAGCCACTGCCGTCTAAGCGTTCGTGATGGAAGCCAGCTATATCAACAGCAATTCCACTCAAGCCTGCTTGTTCTAAAATTTCTTTACTAAAACGAGCATGGTCTTGAATAGTTTGGTATTCGGCATCGGTTAATTTGCCGGGTTTATTGAGTATTTCATCGGGAATATTTATTTTTCCAATATCGTGCAGTAAAGCACCGGTCGCAAGCTCCTCAATAATGGTTTTTTCGATACCTAAGTGTTTAGCAAAGATACTAATTAAAATCGAAACATTGATTGAATGTTCAAGTAGATAAGCATCTTTGTCACGCATACGGGTGATACAAGCAAGCGCATCTTGGTTACGAAAAACCGAGTCAATAAATCCAGTCGCGAGCTCTTGAAAAGGGGCAATATCAATTTTGTTGCCATTACGAATATCGTCAAAGGCTTTACTTTGTAATGATCTTGCTTCGTTATATAAGTTATTGGCTTTAGTCATTTCTGCTGACACACTGTGAGTGGTGTGCCAAGGATCGAAAGCGGCAACGTCTCCTACTGGTTGGGGATTGTGTTGCTGCTCAACCACTTTATTGTCACTGTCTAAGGTTAGTGTTTTGTCTGGATCGATCGCAATTTCTAATATGCCAGCTTTGATCAGCTTGTCTATACTTCCCTGTGTTTTAACCCAACCTTGGTTTTTTATACGGATCTTGCCTGTTTGTTTTGTCACGCTCTGTACAAACATGCCCGGCTTAAGTTGATTGATAGGAAGTGTTTTCAAGACCTTTACTTCTAAACGACTACAATAATATAAAATTAGCAGAAAGTTCGTGCATCAGTAAATAATAATAGTAAAAAGGAGGGGTTTTTATGGCTGTAAACAAAAAGCCCTCGACTAGCGAGGGCTTTCTCATTTAGTTATTGCAATACAACTTACTCGTCGTCTTCAACCAAGGTCATTAGTGATGTGTTACCACCTGATGCGGTTGTATCAACGCTGATTGTTTTCTCAGTCAGTAAGCGCTTGATTAGCGTATCGTAGTACTCAGAGCTGATCACTGGCAGGATTGCACCTTTACGTTGTGCTAGCTGCTGGCTAAAGTAGCCTAAACGTGATGAACGAGCTGCAACAACCGCACCTGCAAGGTGAGGGTGCGCTAAGATAGCTTGTAACTGATTAGGTTTAGCAACTTGGAATACACCTTCAGCGATACCTGTTGAGATAAACTTGTCTCTGAATGCAACCGCTTCGTCAAAGAATAACTCAGAAGCAACCGTGATTACCGTGTTACCAGCAGCAAGTGCTGTGATAACCGAAATTGCCCAGAAGTTAAATGACGTACTCTTATCTGCATAACAAACCACACAACCACGAGGCTCTAAGTGAAGTGTGTTTGACTCACCCGTTGGCCCAGGCAACACAGTGTGTTTACGCATGTGTTTTTCAAGACGGTTAAGTTGCGCACGTGCATCAGCTAGCGTTAATGCTAAGTCATCGGCAAGCTCGTCAATAATTTCTACAGTCGCTACTTTTGCAAGTAATTGACGTACAGCAGAAACTCGGTCATTTAGTGGTGTCGCACGCCAGATCTTCTCATCGCGTAATGAGTTATCCATTAGCTTAGCAACTTGCTCAGCTGCACCTGAATAGTGGTGAGTATCTAACTCATCAGGTGTTAGGTTAGTCATTTGTACGTTATCTGGTGATGCTTTTTCTTTCACTAGACGTTGTAGGTAGTTAGGGCCACCCGCTTTAGGACCAGTACCAGATAAACCACGGCCACCGAAAGGTTGTACGCCAACAATCGCACCGATCATATTACGGTTGATGTAAACGTTTCCTGCACGTGACATTTTCGCTAGGTATTCACAGCGCTCTTCGATACGTGAATGCACACCCATCGTTAAGCCAAAGCCCGTGCCATTGATTTGGTCAATCACGTTATCAAGCTCTGTGCCTTTAAAGCGGATGATATGTACACAAGGACCAAATACTTCGCGCTTAAGTACAGATAAATCTTTGATTTCGTATAAACGAGGCGCAAAGAAGTAAGCACCATTTTCACTGTTATCAGGAATAGCACACTCATAGTGAAGTGTTGCATTACCTTTTAAGTATTCAACGTGGTCACTTAAGTTTTTAAGTGCTTTTTCGTCGATAACCGGGCCGATATCAGTTGAAAGTAATGAAGGGTCGCCAACGTGAAGTTCTTTTAAAGCGCCTTTGATCATCTCAATGATGCCATCAGCAACGTCTTCTTGTAAGAATAATACACGTAGTGCAGAACAGCGTTGACCAGCACTTTGGAAACCTGAACTGATTACATCATCAACAACTTGCTCTGGTAGAGCAGTTGAGTCAACGATCATACAGTTTTGACCACCCGTTTCAGCAATAAGCGGTACTTGAATATCATTACGCGCAGCCAATGTTTGCGAAATAACAGTACCGGTTTCTGTAGAACCTGTGAACATAACAGCTTGAATACGCTCATCAGGAACGATTGTTTTACCTACTTCGCTACCACGAGCAATAACAGGTTGTACAACGTGCTCTGGTAAGCCAACAGATAGCATAAGTTCAATGGTACGAAGTGCAATTAAGCTTGTTTGCTCAGCAGGTTTAGCAATAACTGTGTTACCTGTCACGATTGCCGCAGCAACTTGACCTAGGAAGATTGCAAGTGGGAAGTTCCATGGGCTGATACATAAGATCACACCACGTGCTTCAAAACGCTCGTCTTCAGAAAGTTCCTCTGCGCGTGCAGCGTAGTAGCGGCAGAAATCCACTGCTTCACGAACTTCATCGATACCATCTTGAGTTACTTTACCCGCTTCTTTGATACACAGTGCCACTAACTCATCGTGGTGACGCTCTAAGATATCAGCAACACGGCGTAATAGGTTTGCGCGCTCTTTTACTGGCGTTTGTGACCATGACTCAAATGCTTTTTCTGCATTTTCTAAAAGTGCAGTCATTTCGTCTGAAGATTGTAGCTTCACATGACCAATGATTTCTTTGTGATTCGCAGGGTTCTTCACCGGAAGAGAGCCTTCTGGCACATCGCTTAATTCAATGCGGTGCTCAGCAAACCAGGTATCAAGGTTTTCTTTAAATGGTGTGATTACGTTGATATCAGTTAAGTCCATGCCTTTTGAATTAGCACGTTCTTCACCGTATAAATCAATTGGCATCTTAATTTGCGTGTTGTACTTGTTACGTAAACCTTGCAGTGTTTCTACAGGGTCAGGTAACAGTGATTCAACAGGCTTAGTGGTATCAACAATCGCATTTACGAATGATGAGTTAGCACCGTTTTCTAATAAACGACGTACTAAGTAGGCAAGTAAGTCTTCATGTTGACCTACAGGCGCGTAAACACGACATTGAATTTTTTCTTGGCTTACGATTTGATCGAATAACGACTCACCCATACCGTGTAGGCGTTGGAATTCAAAACCTTCGTTATCACCTTTTGCAACTTCTAAAATAGTTGCCGCAGTGTAGGCGTTGTGTGTAGCAAATTGCGGGTACAGTACATCACGTGCTTCAAGTAGTTTAATAGCACAGGCTTTGTAAGAAACGTCTGTGGTCGCTTTACGCGTGAATACAGGGTAGTGATCTAAACCATCTTGTTGAGTGGTTTTGATTTCTGTATCCCAGTATGCGCCTTTTACTAGACGAACCATTAGTTTACGACCAACGCGACGAGCTAGTTCTGCAACCCATTCAACGACAAAAATAGCGCGTTTTTGGTATGCTTGAACGGCTAAACCAAAGCCGTTCCAGTTACCTAAATCGTCATCACTGAATACCGCTTCAATAACATCTAAAGAGATATCTAAGCGGTCAGCTTCTTCAGCATCAACAGTAAAGCCGATATCGTAGCTTTTCGCTGCAAGCGCAAGTTCTTTTAACTTAGGTACGATTTCAGCAATAACACGTTCACGATGTGTGAACTCATAGCGTGGGTGAATCGCAGAAATTTTAACTGAGATACCAGGGCTCTTGATTGGACCACGGCCATTTGCTGCTTTACCAATTGCATGGATAGCTGTCATGTAGCTGTTGAAGTAACGCTCTGCATCTTTCATTGTGCGTGCGCCTTCACCTAGCATATCGTATGAGTATACGTAGCCTTTTTGCTCTTTATCGGCTGCACGTTCAATCGCTTCGTTGATAGTACGACCCATAACGAATTGTTTACCCATGATCTTCATCGCGAAGTTCACAGATTTACGAATAACAGGCTCACCTAAACGACCAATTGTTTTTTTAAGAACACCGAATTGCTGCTCTTTTGATTTGTCGCTGTAGTTAACCATTTTACCGGTTACTAACAGACCCCAAGAAGAGGCGTTTACAAATAAAGAATCGCTGCTACCTAAATGCGAGCTCCAGTCACCTTTAGCAAGTTTGTCACGAATTAGTGACTCTTGCGTTGCTTTATCTGGAACACGTAATAGTGCTTCTGCAAGACACATTAATACAACGCCTTCTTCACTCGAAAGTGAGAATTCATTTAGTAATGCATCTACACCGCTTTGACCATCCTGATCGCGACGGATATTTAAAACCATTTGACGAGCACGTTCCCACGCTCGGCTACGCGCTTTCACGCCTACTTCAGCCAAAGGCAAAATATGATCAATAACCGCATTTTCGTCAATACGGTAGAAATCACGGATCTTTTGTCTAATTGGACATTCAGTTGTCAAATCGCCATTAAATAGCATATGTAACCCTCTGGTATGTGGAGTCTAGAAATGAACTTATTGCATTTCTTACCATTGATATAATTCGTGCATTCTAATTAAAATCCAGCAGAATATGCTGGTTAAATTTTTCGATTTACGATAATTTACAGGGCATACCGTTAACTTAGCCGCATAAAATTCTGTTATGACCAGTCCGAATAGATTACGCATGTTAGATCGCATCGATTTAGCAATTTTAGACGCTCTGCAAAAAAATGGCAGAATATCGAACGTAAACCTCGCAAAACAGGTAAATCTGAGCCCAAGCCCGTGTCTAGATCGTGTAAAACGTTTAGAGCAAGAAGGCTACATCGAAGGCTATTACGCAAAGCTTAGCGAAGCTAAACTTAACCAGAGCTTGTTAGCACATGTACAGGTCTCGTTGGTGACCTCGAATACATCAGTATTTAAAGTGTTTCGCGAATATATATTGAATATTCCACAAGTGGTTGAATGCGACATGGTCGCTGGTGGCTATGACTACCTATTAAAAGTACGGGTCTCAGATATGGATGAGTATCGCCAAGTACTGGGTGATTTAGTAGATATTCCCGGAGTGGGTACGCATCACACCTATATGGTGATCGAAAAAATAAAACAGGACACAGGCCTTAGATTCGATATTTAACGTAAGGAAACCGAGTGGTTTCCTATCTTTCTGTCGCACTGAACGAACGGCGCTACAGTTTATACAACTAACCTAATTGATATTAATTTTTGATAGTTTTGCTTTGAGTGTTGCCAGCATCGAATCGACAGAACTGTCTTCCTGATTAAGCCCTTCCATGAGCGTCATAAAATAAATGTCAATAATGATATCTGCATCTAAAGCGGTTGCTTCATTGTCATTGATCAGGCGCTTTTTGAATGCTTTAAGCTGCGGTTCAAGCTCGTTCTGTTGCCACATAATTTCTTTAAATAACTCTCGGCTAAACTCCTTTTTTGCAAGGTAAAACTCATAAAGAAAACAAGCGTAATGGTACATTCTATCTGTCGCTGTAGTACTCGAATCTGAGTGTTTAGCGCGGCTTAGAATATCTTCTAGTTCACTCTCAAAACTGTATTTAAGAATCTCAACTTTAGTCGCAAAGTGACTAAATACTGTGCCATTGGCGACATTAGCTGCTCTTGCAATATCTCGTGTGCTGGTCTGGTGGTAGCCGAGCTCTGAAAAAAGCTGCCATGAGGCTGTAAGTATCTGTTGTTTTGTTTGCTCTTTTTTGGTCACTGAACACTCCAATTTTTATGCTATTTAACCAGAAATTAAAAAAAACTCAATCAAAGGTGTTGTAAATTGAGCGTGCTCAATATTAAAATGAGCGCGCTCAATTAAATGGATGGTTGCACTATGAATAAATTAAAACGCTTAATTGGTTATGTATTATTCGTACCTGGTATTTGCTTTTATAGCTTTATCTTAGGCCCTCTGCTTATTGCAGTGCTATTGCCTGGAGGCTTGATATTGTTATTGCTTATCTTAGGTTACAAAGAGGGGTTTTTAGTGTTAAAGCAAGAAGTGTTTAATACTCTTAGACAAAAATGCTCTTGAGTAAAAAGTGGATAAGTTTAAAAAATAAACCCTGCAAAATGCAGGGTTTATTTTTGTCAAAATGAGGAGGAGGTTTATGCCCAGCCGTCGTAACGTTTACGACGAGATAACACCACGGTTAGGATAATACCAAGTAGTAAGCCGATGAACGCAATTGCGCCGCCATAAGTTAATAACTGACGTTTCTCTTTGGCACTGGCTGTTTGCTTAGCGTTACGCTCAGACTCAATGGTACTTTTAAGTGCTTCAATTTGCTTGCTAAGCGCTAGGTTTTGCTCTGTTAGTGATTTGTTCTGCTCTTGTAGTTGTGGTAGTTCAATTTCAGCTTGACGAAGCTGTTCTTGCATTACCGTCATGTCGTTATTCAGCGCTTGAAACTGTTGTTGAATACCTGCGTTTTCAGTAACAAATTTTGACTCTACCCAACCTTCACGATCTTTATCATCACGAATTTTAAAGTAGCCATTATCTTCACCCGACAATAACACTATTTGTGTACCTGCATCGACTGAACCTAAAATGCGGTAGTTTTTGCTTGGACCTGAGTGCATAAAGGTGTACAGGTTATCGACTATGTAGGCGGTGTTTTGGCTGTCGCTGCTTGGTGCTTCTTCTGCGTAGCTAATAAAAGAGGTGGCCGCAAGGAGCAACCCAAAAATACACTGTTTTAACATCAATCTACCTTGTTAATGTGATCTTGCCTAGAAGTGGCTAAATTTATAATTTCTTTATGTATAGAGATAGTAGGGATTTCAACTATTAATAGCAAGGCTGATATTGTAATCCGTGCGTGGGCTTAACCGCAAAAAACAGGAAAAAATTTGCATTAACAGTCTGCTTTGTTTATTTTGATCACTTATTTATTTTAAATGTACTCCGCAAAGCGAATGGATACTGAGATAGAACTGAAGTTTTTGGTGTCAGATGCCGTTGTTCCACTGATCCCCGCATTAATTACCCAATTTGCAAAAACCGTTACCAATAAACCGTCACGCAATTTACAAAATGCTTATTACGATACGCCAAGCCGAGAATTACGCGCTTTAGATATTGGCCTTCGTACTCGCTGTTGTGATGGTGAGTGTGAGCAAACCATCAAGCTTGCTGGCGAAGTGGTGGGCGGCTTACATCAGCGCCCTGAATACAATTTGCCACTGTCAGGTAATCGCCCTGATTTACTTGCATTTGATGCTGCTATTTGGCCGCATGGTATGCAAGTGCCTGCCATCGCAGAAAACCTATACCCAATTTTTAGCACTAACTTTATACGCCGTACTTGGTTACTCGAAACCGAAAATGGCGCAAAAATTGAAGTGGTATTAGATAAAGGTGAAGTGGCTGCATCGGGCCAAGTTGAGCCAATCTCTGAACTTGAAATCGAACTGATTGAAGGTAGTCGCAATGAGTTGTTTGCTTTGGCAGATAAACTGGTAAGTGAAAGCCATGTTCGCTTAGGGCTTTATTCTAAAGCTGCTCGAGGTTATCGTCTTGCAGATGACAAACCATTAAAAGCAAGCAAATCAATTGGCTTTGTGCCACTAAAACGTGGTGCAACCCAAGAACAAGCCTTAGTAGAAAGCATTAACTACGCGATTCGCTTTGTACAAAAACATGAAGCCTGCTACTTCATAAAACCAAGCTTAAAAACCCTTAAGCGTGTCACCGACGGTATTCGTTTAATTCGCCATACATTTTGGCTGTTTGACGATATTGTTAGTAAAGACGATACCGACTCATTACGTACAGAATTAAAGTGGTTATTAAGCGAATTAGCATGGGTTGAAAATGCTATTCAGCTAAAAACCTACACATCTAAGCGCCACGCGTACTACAAAAAAATCAACAGTGCGCCTGAGCTCACTCAAGTTATTAATGACTTAAAAGAGTTGCAGCCAAGCATTGAAGATATCGAAAAACTTTTCCATAGCACCCGATACAATCGCTTATTATTACAATTAACAACCTGGTTGATTGAAAAACAATGGCGTAAGTCATGGGGGCAAACTGAGTTTCAAGCTGCTGAAAAACCTGTTGCCGATATTGCTAAGCGTTTATTTGCTAAAGATTGGCACGATATGCACGAACTTATTCCTGAGCAGCAAGTGTTTACAGATAAAGACTATTTGGCACTGCGCACCCGCCTTGAAAACTCATTACTCAGCGGCAACTGCTTAGGCGCTTTGTTCGATAAAGAAGATCGAAACGAGTTTCGTATGCCGTGGGTTGATATCTCTCATGGTATTTATGAGTTAAGCACCCTTGAGTACTTAAAGCAGTTATGTGCAGGGCAAGACGACTTAGAGCTAACAAAAATTCAATCATGGCTTGATCAAAAGTCAGAGTTTTTGGTCAGTGCAATGGAGCAAAGTCGCCACGCGTCATTTAATACAGACCCTTATTGGTTTTAAATAAATGCGCTTGTGCCTATGGGTAGGGTTAGCATGTTTGAGTCTCTCGGCAGTGGCTAACCCTATTGAATGGCAAACCTACAAACAGCAAGACGATATAAAGGTTAGCTATAAAAAGCACGAAACTGGCATTATAGAAATTAATGCTTCTGTGCTGGTAAAAAATGCTAAGGCCAGTGACTTTATGGCGCTGTTAAGTGATACCGACAACGCGCCCAATTGGCTCGAAAATGTTAAAAGCGTGACTTTAATGGAGCGCTTAAGCCCCTCAGAAACCCTTGTTTACACTCACTTTAACTCGCCTTGGCCGGTGTTAGATCGCGATTTGGTGAGTTACTCTTGTTATCATGCCTTAGGTGAACATAAAACAGAGCTAAAAATTATCAGTCAGCCATACGCTAAAGCAGAAGTCTCTGGGGTTGTGCGTATTAAAGAGCTCAGGGCTTATTGGCGTTTAGAAGAGCAGCAAAGTAATTTATTGGTAAGCCATCAGGCCTATGCTGATCCGGGTGGCTCAATCCCGCATTGGTTGAGCAATAAGGTATCGCTAAAGAGCGTTTATAAAACGCTACAAGCACTGACAGAGCAATTAACCAATAATCAGTTCTCGCGAGATAACTTAATAAGTCAGTTAGGTTCGTGTTCATAAAAAAAAGCGCCAAAAGGCGCTTTTTTCATTTTATCTAACCTATTACAGGCCAGCAGCTGCGCGAAGTGCGTCTGCTTTGTCTGTACGCTCCCAAGGGAACTCATCACGACCGAAGTGACCATAAGCCGCAGTCGGTTGATAGATAGGACGCTCAAGATCAAGCATTTGGATTAAGCCGTAAGGGCGTAGGTCGAAGTGCTCACGTACTAATTCGATTAGACGCGCTTCTTCTAATTTACCTGTACCAAATGTCTCGATGCTGATAGATGTTGGCTCTGCAACACCGATAGCGTAAGAAACTTGTAGCTCACATTTGTCAGCAAGGCCTGCAGCAACCACGTTTTTAGCAACGTAACGAGCAGCATATGCAGCTGAACGGTCAACTTTTGATGGATCTTTACCTGAGAAAGCACCACCACCGTGACGAGCCATACCACCGTATGTATCAACGATGATTTTACGACCTGTAAGACCACAGTCACCCATTGGGCCACCGATAACGAAACGGCCAGTTGGGTTGATGAAGAACTTAGTTGCGCTTGAGATTAGCTCAGCAGGAAGAACCGGCTTAATGATCGTTTCCATTACCGCTTCAACTAAGTCGTTTTGTGAGATTGAATCACAGTGTTGAGTTGAAAGAACAACTGCATCAATACCAACAGGCTTGCCATTTTCGTATGCAAACGTTACTTGAGATTTTGCATCTGGGCGTAACCAGTTAAGCTCACCGCTTTTACGAACTTCAGCTTGGCGCTGAACTAGACGGTGCGAATAAGTGATTGGTGCAGGCATTAAAACGTCAGTTTCATTACATGCGTAACCGAACATTAGACCTTGGTCACCAGCGCCTTGCTCTTCAGGGCGAGCACGGTCAACACCTTGGTTGATGTCTGGAGATTGTTTACCGATAGTGTTTAGGATTGCACAAGAGTCAGCATCGAAACCCATGTCTGAGTGCGTGTAACCGATTTCACGTACTGTTTTACGTGTGATTTCTTCGATATCAACCCAAGCGCTAGTTGTGATTTCACCACCAACCATCACCATGCCAGTTTTAACGTAAGTCTCACATGCAACACGGGCATGAGAATCTTGCTCTAAGATAGCATCTAGAACCGCGTCAGAGATTTGGTCCGCGATTTTATCCGGATGACCTTCAGAAACAGATTCAGAAGTAAATAAATGTTTTGCCATTGTATTTCTGCTCACAAATATTGCGCTTCACAAACGTCGGTAATAGCGCTAAAAAATTAAGGGGCGTATTTTATCTAAAACAAATATGTTTGCATAGTAATTTTACGCCTAGACGTCCATTTAAAATTAGTAATAACGTATTGTTCTTAACAAACGCCCATAAATGGTGCATTTAATGCGGATTTTTAATTGCACTGTACCCTTACAATAAGTAAGAATGGGGCTTCATAAACAACCAGCGCAAATACATAAAGGTAGGAGAATTCATGCCATCACGCAAAGAACTTGCAAATGCTATTCGCGTCTTATCAATGGACGCAGTACAACAGGCCAAATCTGGTCACCCTGGCGCCCCTATGGGCATGGCAGATATCGCAGAAGTACTATGGCGCGATTATCTAAAGCACAATCCAACGAATCCAGAGTGGGCAGACCGAGATCGATTTATTCTTTCGAATGGCCACGGTTCAATGCTGATCTATTCTCTACTGCACTTAAGTGGCTATGACTTACCACTAGAGGAAATTAAAAACTTCCGTCAAATGCACTCAAAAACACCGGGTCACCCAGAGTATGGATATGCACCAGGTATTGAGACTACTACGGGTCCATTAGGTCAAGGGATCACAAATGCAGTGGGCATGGCAATTGCCGAAAAAGCGCTAGCTGCACAGTTTAACCGTGAAGGCCACGATATTGTTGATCACTTCACGTATGCATTCATGGGTGATGGCTGCTTAATGGAAGGTATTTCACACGAAGCCTGTTCATTAGCCGGTACATTAGGCCTAGGTAAACTAGTTGCGTTTTGGGATGACAACGGCATCTCAATTGATGGTGAAGTAGAAGATTGGTTCAGCGATGACACACCAGCGCGCTTCAAAGCATACGGCTGGCACGTAGTTAGCGATGTTGATGGTCATAACCCTGATGCAATTCGCGCCGCTATCGAAGAAGCGCGTAGCATTACTGATAAGCCATCATTAATCTGTTGTAAAACAGTGATTGGTTATGGTTCACCTAATAAATCAGGTAGCCATGATTGTCACGGTGCACCACTAGGTGAAGACGAAATTAAAGCATCTCGTGAGTTCCTTGGTTGGACTGGCGATGCATTCGAAATCCCAGCTGATATCTATAGCGAGTGGGATGGCAAAGAAAAAGGTAAGCAACTAGAAGCAAGCTGGGACGAAAAATTTGCAGCTTATGAAAGTGCATACCCTGAACTTGCTGTTGAGTTTAAGCGCCGTACAAACGGTGAGCTACCGGCAGATTGGGCTGAAAAGTCACAAGCTTACATCGAAGAGCTACAAGCAAATCCTGCAAACCCTGCAACACGTAAAGCATCACAAAATGCATTAAACGCGTTTGGTCCGTTACTACCAGAATTCATGGGTGGCTCTGCTGACCTTGCTGGTTCTAACTTAACACTTTGGGATGGCTCAAAAGGCCTAGAAGCTAACGATGCTAGCGGTAACTACATTTTCTACGGTGTACGTGAATTTGGTATGTCAGCGATTATGAATGGTATTGCACTACATAAAGGCTTTATTCCTTACGGTGCTACATTCTTAATGTTCATGGAATACGCACGTAACGCAGTACGTATGGCGGCATTAATGAAGCAGCCAAGCATCTTCGTATACACGCACGACTCAATTGGTCTAGGTGAAGATGGTCCAACGCACCAACCGGTAGAGCAGATCGCAAGCATGCGTTTAACGCCTAACCTAGTGAACTGGCGTCCATGTGACCAAGTTGAGTCAGCGATTGCATGGCAACAAGCTATTGAGCGTAAAGATGGCCCAACGTCACTCATTTTCACTCGTCAAGGCCTTGAGCAACAAGCGCGTACTGCACAACAGTTAGCCGATGTGAAAAAAGGTGGTTACGTACTTAGCTGTGACGGTGAGCCAGAGCTTATCCTTATTGCAACAGGTTCTGAAGTACAGCTTGCACAAGATGCCGCTGCAGAACTTCGTTCACAAGGTAAAAAAGTACGTGTGGTATCTATGCCTTCAACTGATTTATTTGATGAGCAAGACGCTGCGTATAAAGAAAGCGTACTACCAGCAAGCGTTACACGCCGTGTAGCAATCGAAGCGGGCATCGCAGACTACTGGTACAAATACGTAGGTCTAAATGGTGCAGTAGTCGGCATGACGACATTCGGTGAGTCAGCACCTGCAGGCGAGCTATTCAAGCACTTTGGTTTCACTGTTGAAAACATCGTAAACAAAGCAAACGCCTTGTTCTAAGCTTAAGCCGCTAAAATTTTAAAGCCCGCCCTGTATAGCACAGCGCGGGCTTTTTTGTTGGTAAGAGCTTGTAGGCATGAAACTTGTTTCGCGCGCTGTCGTTGTAGGTCGTGCTTTAGCACGTCTCCTGAACTGTCAGCCATAAGCTTTCAGCTGTCAGATCAAAATTATTTAAAGCACAGTGCCAAATAAAATCGTAGGAGGGAGCTTTAGCTCCGATTTTTTTGGTTCTTCAGCCCCGATTTTATTGGTATTTCACTCCCGATTTTATGGTATTCAAACAGCCTTGTTTATTTTTCTTTAAGAAGAAAAACTTAATAATAGTAATGTGTTAGATGATTTGTTAAAACTATAATAATGTAGAAAAATGAGCGTTAAGTTAGCAGAAATATGTGTGATTAACTCACTATAAGATGTTGCACTTCAAAAGGTAATTATAGAATGTTTTGGAAAAAGAAAAAAAAGTACATGTTTCCACATGACTATACCTCTTTCACTAAAAGGTTATTTTCGGTGTGTAACTTAGATCACTCAATCAATTTCATAGAAGTATGTAACCAAAATGGTGTCCAGCATTGTATAAAGCGTGAAGCTAAAATGTCAGAGCTTTTGGCAAATGAGAAAGGAGACTTATTCTTCGTAGGGTATTGCAAAGAGTTAAAACAAGATAGAATTTTTGAGTTATTGATGCGTGAATATGAGATTGATGGGTGTCTACAAGTAATTGATAATTGGTTTTTTAAAATTACAGGAAAAACAAAGTACTCATTTACTCAAGAGTGCCATAGAAGGTCAGCTAAACTTCAGTGGAAAGGGACGTGCAAACTTACATCTTTAATAGATGTTTGCGTAGTAACAGACAAAGGCTGCCTGATAGAAACTTGTGTAAGGAGGGAATTTGATGAACTTAATATTTATACTGACCTCGATGATGATTTCTATATTGAGTTTGTAGACTTGCTTAATGAAGAGAAAATAAGAACCTATCCAATGGCACTAAAATTTACTATAAAAGAAAAGACCTATACTTTTGAAGAGTGGTGTAAAAATATACTTGGTCTTGATATTTGGAGCTTTTTTCCTCCTGAGTAAAATGCTAGCAAAGTTGTAACAGAGGACAAAAAAATGGTTGGCTTTATTCGTGAATAACAAATTCTAGCCAACTATTTTTAGCCGCTTATTGGTGGCGCTATCATTGTCTATCGATAACTTAATGATTTATTTAACTCTTTACCCGCTAAAGCACAACCAACATTACTAGCTTCTTATGAGCAAAGGGTTTTCGACTGTTTTTTGAGTATTAGGTTTTTAAGGTTCAAATAAAGGAGTAAACAATTGCAAGTTACATTAAAAACTGGAAAGGAAATATTGGCTCAGCAATAATTTAGCAATTTATTAGGTGCGGAGCTTGAAAAGTTCGAAGCTGGTTATACTGAGTTACGTTTAGAAATTAAAGAAGAGCTAAAGCAAAATAATGGTTTTGTTCATGGTGGCGTGGTTAGTTACATGGCAGATAACTGTATAACATTTGCAGGTGCGTCAGTGCTAGGTGCCTGTGTCACATCAGTGGGGTTATGCTTTAGTTACTATATTTGACAAAAACAGAATTAAATTGTTTTTTGATCCTTTAACCTCTTATAGCGCTAAAGCACGACCTACCACAATTGCTCCTTCGGCTTAAAACTGACAGCTTACAGCTAGCCCGACTTGATTATTTCTCACCCAGCTCCCCTTGAATGCTAAACAGACAACTGGCACTGTCTGTAACTTAATAACAAAACAACAGGAGTGAGGATGTCTCAGTTTGATAATGTAAGTGTGCTGAAAAAAGCCAATGTGTATTTTGACGGTAAAGTGTCTAGCCGTACTGTGGTATTTGCTGATGGCAGCACGAAGACGTTAGGCTTTATGCAACCGGGTGAGTTTGAGTTTGCTACGAGTAAAAAAGAGTTGATGGAGCTTAACGGTGGCAGTTGGCAAGTGCTATTACCCGGTGAGAGCGAATGGCAAACGATGCAAGCTGGAGAGTCTTTTACGGTTGATGCAAATGTTACCTTTCTAGTAAAGGTCAGCGAGTTTGCTGACTACTGTTGTTCGTATAGTTAATGAACAGTTGTTAACCTTTCTGAAAAGCCCGTGTGATGCGGGCTTTTGCATATTTTATCCGCAACGCATGATCTAAATCATCTGTGGTTACAATCAATTACTAATTATCTGCAATTTTCGCTTGTGTTAATTCAATTCGCCCCCAATACTAACTGTGAGGTAACAAGAAAAAAGGATACCCTATGAAGATTAATATTTCTGGTCATCATGTTGACGTTACTGAGGCTGTTAGAGCTCATATCAACGAGAAGTTCTCGAAAATTGCTAGCCATTTTCCATCATTAATATCACTCGATATTATTCTTTCAAAAGAACATAATAAGTATCAGGCTGAGATTAGTACAACCTATGAAGGCGCACGTTTATCAGTAAAAGCTGAAGATGATGTGATGTACCCAGCTATCGCAGGTGCTGCAAAAAAACTCGATGCATCACTGAAACATCGTAAAGGGCAAATGAAAGCCAAACTACACGAAAAGCCGGTCAGTACAACACCGGAAATTGCCCACGAAATCATTCAGGAAATGAACCTGAGCTAATTACAGAGCACTAGCCTAAGCGGCTAGACTTAAAACTAAATCTGAAAAAGCCAACCGTTGCGAAACGCTTGGCTTTTTTGGTTTTAATATTTAACTATCAGCTATCAGTCGTTAGAAGTCAGATTTTAAAAACAACGGCTTGACACAAGTGGTAGGCAGTCTAGAGTTGCTAACTTGCTAACTTGCTAACTTGCTAACTTGCTAACTTGCTAACTTGCTAACTTGCTAACTTGCTAACTGGCTACAATGAAAAAAAGCAAAATACGAAACT
>NZ_PNDF01000199.1:0-335 GCF_005887195.1 Pseudoalteromonas sp. S1650
CACAACGCTCAAAGCCTACCGCTGGTTCAGAATCAAAATCCTCTGCAGCATTAAAACGATCTCCGTAATCGATACAGACCCTATAGTCAGTGAATGGAAGCAGTCGACCACCAGAGACATGTGTCAAAACCTTCCGGTCTTTATTCGGTATGGTTGATTGTTGAGATAAATATGATTTGACTCCTCCATATTCAACAGCATTGGCGTCAGCGTCACCACTACCGTGAGGCGAACAGGTGTGCGCATCATTGTTTATTTGCCCATTTTCTTCTAGTGCTAGATTACCTTTAAAATCTACGATAGTATGAAGCGATACTTTTAATATTATAAGATTG
>NZ_PNDF01000200.1:0-296 GCF_005887195.1 Pseudoalteromonas sp. S1650
GAGCAAAATCACGGACACTCCGCCTGTCGCACACTGCTTTTCTGCAGCTGTTGACAGTTCACTTGAAGCCAGACACTCAAATCGCACACTGAAAGAAAAAGCCTCAAAACTAGAATCGTGGAAGGTCAAATTAGCCGAACCTAATGTCCAGAATATCATTTGCTACTCGCAACAGATAGTTGGCATAGCTGAAGGAGTTTTTAAACTTCTGTCACCAAGAGCTTTGCTGGATAGATTGAGTACCCGTAATTAAGATACAGAAAGAGCCTAGACGTGCCTTTTTTAAACTAGATAAC
>NZ_PNDF01000201.1:0-352 GCF_005887195.1 Pseudoalteromonas sp. S1650
CATCCACAGTGTGAGATGCGAAGCCTTGAGAAGACAGTTCAGTATTCACATAACGCACACCAACGAAACCTGTTACATGGATAGAGCCCAGGTCTCCATTAATGTCATCTTGAGCAAAGAACCATGTTACTTCTTCATGAACTGTCCAAGACTGTGTCTTGTGTTATGAATCAGTTTAGCTTTCTTGAAGCAGGCTATAGTAACCATCATTCACTAGAACGTTGGTATCGTAATCAACCATGTTGCCCATGCCAATCAAAACAAGGCTAGATGCCCCTAAACGGTATTGCTCTGGGATTGATAAAATACACGGGTTTGAAAAACAGAAGTCTTGTACTGTCAAGAAGTAACG
>NZ_PNDF01000202.1:0-249 GCF_005887195.1 Pseudoalteromonas sp. S1650
AAGCGATTTAGAAAGATTTAACAAAAATAAATCCCCATGCAGGAAAGTCACGTAAAAAAACACGACACGAAAATCGCCAACTTGTCAAAAATCTTGAGCAATTAAAACCCAGTAGGAGTAAGTTAAGTGAGGCACAAGAAAAGCTTTCTAAACATGAAGCAGAGCTAAAAAAACACTAAACTTCCCTTTCGGAAAAAATGTCTATTAGAAGGAGTAAGTTTGAAAATGGTGTTAAGAAGTTAAATTATA
>NZ_PNDF01000203.1:0-270 GCF_005887195.1 Pseudoalteromonas sp. S1650
GGGGGAGTGGGGGGGGGGGGGTTAAATTGTTTGTTATGGGGTTTTTGTGGGTGGGGGGGGGGGGCTTTTAAAAAAAAATAAGGGGGGGGGGGGGGGGGGGGGGGGGGGCGGGGGGGGGGCGGGGGGGGGGGGGGGGGGTGGGGGGGGGGGGGTGGGTGGGGGGGGGTGGGGGGTGGGGTGGTGGGGTGGGGGGGGGAGGGGGGGGGCGGGGGGCGGGGGCGGTGTGGGGGGGGGGGGGGGGGGGGGGCGGGGGGGGGGGGGGGGGGAGGG
>NZ_PNDF01000204.1:0-247 GCF_005887195.1 Pseudoalteromonas sp. S1650
CAGCGTCATCCTCAACCCAATCAAAAATTTCTTCTATGCATCTTTGCTCTTTGTCTGTGGTTAAGAAAAAACGCCATGATAAGAAACAGTCTTCGGGGGCAAGGATAGTAATATCGGGGACAACATCTTGAAAGGCGTGTGTTTCTAGCGCACCCAACTCAGCAAGTTCCCTGATCATGTACACTGGTTCATTGCCAGTTTTAAATAAATGATGATGGGGTTTGAAGTCAATATGAAAGGTATTTTT
>NZ_PNDF01000205.1:0-335 GCF_005887195.1 Pseudoalteromonas sp. S1650
TGTTGTAAGGCCCGTAGACGTCCAGGCTGAACGAACAGAAAATAGATGTTTAGGAGAACAACTTAAAACATCGCAAGGTGTCATTGGTCTAATAGTTTGCCAAGCGTATAATAAAAAACACGAATTCAAGCAAGATGACTCTGAGTTAATTAGATTTCTAACGCATCAAATAGGCAACTTCATTCAAACCCATTTAGCAAATCAAGAGTTAAAGCTAAATCATCAAAAGGTGGAAAACAGAGTAGCTGAGAAATCTAAAGAGGTAAGCCACGAAATGCTTCTCTGTTATAGGCAACTAGAAGAGATTTAAAGTAATGACAATCATCTGCACAGCT
>NZ_PNDF01000206.1:0-348 GCF_005887195.1 Pseudoalteromonas sp. S1650
CCTTCAGCGACTTTTGCTACTTGTCAAGATCTACCAGGTGACGCGGTAACACGCGAGCAAACCCTTGTTGACATCGAAACTGATAAAGTTGTGCTTGAAGTTGTTGCTCAAGAAGACGGTATCATGGGTGAGCACATTCACGCTGAAGGCGAAACAGTACTTGGTGAGCAAGTAATTGGTACAGTTAAAGCGGGTGCAGCACCGGCAGCAGCAGCTCCTAAAGCAGAAGCAGCAGCGCCAGCAGCACCTATGGGTGACCGTACACAAAAACGTGTTCCTATGACTCGTTTACGTAAAACAATCGCTAATCGTCTTCTTGAAGCGAAAAACTCAACTGCAATGTTAACG
>NZ_PNDF01000207.1:0-323 GCF_005887195.1 Pseudoalteromonas sp. S1650
TGCAGAGCCAACTAGTTGATGGTTATTTTGGGCATGACCCTGTACCTCTATCACTTCAATAGAATCATCAGCAAAGGCAGAAATACTTAAAACACAGCTAAGTGCTGCAGCATTTTTGGAAAATAAAACACCAGGGCGAGACGATTGCGGGTTCATAACTCTTTTAACAGCAAAGCAAATAATTAATGCCGCCGATTATAAAACTCATTAATTAGTCTGAACACGTGACATATTCTCGCACCCTGTCACAGGTAAATAACTTAGCGCAGCACCACTAATGGAATACGGCTATCTTCAAGCATATTTAAGGTCGTGCTGCCTAA
>NZ_PNDF01000208.1:0-272 GCF_005887195.1 Pseudoalteromonas sp. S1650
ATAATTTGCCATCAGGTGCCTGGCTAAGCGCCATCACCGCGTGGGTCATATTTGACATAGCTGAGTGACGTTCAATACGCCCTTCGTGAGCAAGCCATAAGCCTTCACTGAAGCTTGCCAGCCAAATGTTATTTTGATTGTCTCGGAAAATATCGGCAGACGAAATGCTTTGGTCGAGCTGGATAGGAACAACCCATTGCAAATCTCATGAATAATAAATGAAGAATAAGAGTGCAAAACTAGACTTCATTAGCGGGACGAGGGCTTCTGTC